>JANOOA010000028.1:0-11347 GCA_031421115.1 Gammaproteobacteria bacterium
GAGATTAGCGTTAATAGTATCCAGGACAACGGACAAGAATATATTAAGTGGTTATTCTCATGTTGTTAAAAGTTACGGAGCACTCATGTTGGCCCACGCCGGGATCATGTTGCTGTTGATCGAAAAATCTGGGTTTAAAAAGGGTAACAACCGGATAAGCACGGTTCGTTTATCGTTGTGCTATAGTTGCTTGGCAGTATGTTGACTTACGGCGACGAATATCCTTATCGGAGACACACTGCCATCTCACGCAGTGTCAGCGGTTTAGGCGATAAGCAATAACCACTCACATAGGAGTCAAGCAATATGAAACATTTCTTAATCGGAGTTGTACTAGCTACTTTGGCGGGCCCGGCACTGGCGACCGACGTCGGCGTCTCGATAAGCATCGGCCAGCCGGGCTTTTACGGTCGCATCGACCTCGGTAACGTGGCACAACCACAGCTGATTTTCGCTGCGCCGATGATCATACAGCAGGCACCCATCGGCGTAGTGCGTCAGCCCATCTATTTGAGCGTGCCGCCAGGCCATGAGAAAAAATGGAGTAAGCACTGCCGCAAGTATAACGCCTGTGGTCAGCCGGTCTACTTCGTCCAGGAGGCCTGGTACACGAATGTTTATGCACCCGCCTATCGCAGCGAGCACGGCGGCAAGGGCCGTGGCAAAGAGAATAAAGAGCACAAAGAGCATAAGGAGCATAAAAACAAGTAGTCGCTGCTGTTTCTGAAGCCAGTGCCCGCGCGGGAGAAGTTCGGCGCGGGCATTGTTATTAGGGCTGCCGCTAACATCCCACATCGACTGCGTAAGGATCGCGGCGCGGCAGCGGGGTACCCTCGGTTAAGCCCGATAGGCTGCCAGAAAAAATCAGCGCACCAACCCTGCTTCTACTTCATCGCGCTTAGCTCGGCCCACCAAAACATCAATCAGTGTTAGTGCAAAATCCATGGCCGTGCCGGGGCCGCGCGAAGTAATTACCTTGCCATCTTGCACTACCGCAGCCGTTACCAATGTTACATCAGGCAGATTCATTTTATCCAGCACGCCGGGAAAGCTGGTGGCGTGTTTGCCATGTAATAAGCCAGCATTCGCCAACACCAGCGGCGCGGCGCAAATTGCTGCAGTGTATTGATTTTGCGCGGCCATTTTTTTCAGTAAGGTATGAATGCGCGCATCGGCATTGAGATTGTTTGCGCCGGGCTGGCCGCCGGGCAGCGCGATCATGTCAAATGCCTGATGCAGTGCTTGGTCAAGCGTTGTGTCGGGCGCCAGCACCGTGCCACGGCTACCACGCACCGGATGTTCATCCAGCCCCGCCGTAACCACCCGTATACCGGCGCGGCGCAACAGATCAATCAGCGTGACAGCTTCGAGTTCTTCGCAGCCTTGTGCAAGAGGTATCAGGACGTTTGCCATATTGGAGCCTCTTAGTCCGTGTTTTTTATAAGGATATAATGTCCGGGAAGGCACACTAATGATAGAATAAGCTTTTTCTAACCTCTCTGCGAGACACCCATGCTTCGACTGCGCGGCATCGCTGCCCTCTCTTCGTTCCGTCTCGATAAACTGATGGCCGCAGCACGCCAGCGTGTTCCTGAAATTCAGCAGATGGTGGCGGAATTTGTCCACTTTGTGGATGTGGAGCGCACCTTGACGGCCGGTGAGCAGGCGCTGCTGGGCGCGCTATTCGGCTGTGATCTACGGGGGGATTTACAGCGCAACGCGCAACAACCCGGCGGTGAATTGCTGCTGGTGGTGCCGCGTCTCGGCACCCTCTCGCCGTGGTCGAGCAAGGCCACTGACATTGTGCATAACTGTGGTTTGCCGGTGGTGCAGCGCGTGGAGCGCGGTATTGCTTATTATGTTGATGTGGCTGGTGGCCTTACGGCTGTTCAGCGCACAGCTTTAACGGGCTTGATCCACGACCGCATGACAGAAGCCGTGCTGACCAGTTTTGACGATGCCGACGCCTTGTTCCGTCAGGCTGAACCGGCACAGTTACTGCGCATCGACGTGCTGAATGGTGGCCGTAACGCGCTGATCGAAGCCAACCAGCAGCTGGGCCTGGCGCTAAGTGATGACGAAATTGATTACCTGTTGGAAAGTTTTATCTCTCTGGAGCGTAATCCCACCGATGTCGAACTGATGATGTTTGCGCAGGCGAACTCCGAGCATTGCCGCCACAAGATTTTCAATGCCGGTTGGGCGATAGACGGCCAGATGCAACCGCACAGCCTGTTTGCCATGATCCGCAACACCGCCAAGCAACATCCGGCGGGGTTATTATCTGCCTATAAAGATAACTCCTCCGTCATCGAAGGTCATTCCGCCGTGCGCTTTTTCCCGGATGCCGCCAGCCGCCGTTATATACATGTGCAAGAAGATGCGCACATTCTCATGAAGGTGGAAACGCACAACCAACCCACCGCGATATCACCTTTTGCCGGTGCCGCCACCGGCTCCGGTGGTGAAATCCGCGACGAAGGCGCCACCGGACGCGGCTCCAAGCCCAAGGCGGGGTTGGGTGGGTTTTCAGTATCCAACCTGCGTTTACCGGGCGCGATTCAGCCCTGGGAGCTTAATCACAGCGAGGCGGATCATGGCAAGCCAGCGCGCATCGCCTCAGCGCTGGACATTATGCTTGAAGGCCCGCTCGGCGCGGCGGCGTTTAATAACGAGTTTGGCCGCCCCAATCTATGTGGCTACTTCCGCACTTACGAAGAACGGGTGCCGGGCGCGGATGGCATGGAATTGCGCGGCTACCACAAACCCATCATGATTGCGGGCGGCGTAGGGTCGATACGCCCCGGCCATGTTGCCAAGGGCGTTATTCCGGTGGGCGCGCAACTGATAGTGCTGGGCGGTCCGGCGATGCTGATTGGTCTGGGCGGCAGCGCCGCTTCGTCGGTGGCGAGCGGCGCCAGTGCCGAAGCGCTGGACTTTGCCTCCGTACAGCGCGGCAATCCCGAAATGGAGCGTCGCTGCCAGGAAGTCATAGACTGTTGCTGGCAGCTTGGCGACGCCAACCCGATCGTATCAATACACGATGTCGGCGCTGGCGGCTTGTCCAACGCACTGCCCGAGCTGGTGCACGATAGCGGCCGGGGCGCACGCATCGAGCTGCGCGCCATCCCCAATGATGACCCCGGCATGTCACCCATGCAGATCTGGAGCAACGAATCCCAGGAACGCTATGTGTTGGCGGTAAACGCCGACCAGCTTGACCTGTTTCAGGCGATTTGTGAACGTGAGCGTTGCCCCTATGCCGTGGTGGGCGAGGCCACAGGCGAAGCCGCTGATCCCGATAATACCCCGATATATAAAGGCTCGCGTCTGGAAGTGGGTGACGCCCACCTGAATAATACCCCGGTGGACATGCCTATGGCGCTGCTGCTCGGTAAGCCGCCAAAAATGTTCCGCGATGCGCACCATCGCCCTTTCCATAAACCCGCATTCGACACGCGCGGCATTGATTTGCATGACGCAGCGCAGCGCGTGTTGCGCCTGCCTGCTGTAGCCGACAAAACCTTTTTGATTACCATTGGCGACCGCAGTGTTACCGGACTGGTAACCCGTGACCAAATGGTCGGCCCGTGGCAGGTACCGGTGGCCGATGTCGCCGTTACCGCCAGCGATTACCAGGGCTACCTGGGCGAAGCCATGGCGATGGGCGAACGTGCCCCCATTGCCCTCATCAACCCCGCCGCGTCAGGGCGCATGGCGATCGGCGAGGCGCTCACCAACATCGCCGCCGCGTGCATTGCTGACATCCGTGAAATCAAACTTTCCGCCAACTGGATGGCGGCGGCGGGTCATCCCGGCGAAGATGCTGCCCTGTTTGACACCGTCAAAGCCGTGGGCATGGAACTGTGCCCGGCGCTCGGTATTGCCATTCCCGTGGGCAAAGATTCGCTGTCGATGAAAACCGTGTGGCGCGATGAACAAGGCCAGCAACAGTGCATGACTGCGCCGCTATCGCTGATTATCAGCGCCTTTGCGCGCGTCACAGACTGCCGCAAAACCCTCACACCGCAGTTGCGCACCGACCAGGGTGACACCGATCTGATTCTTGTCGACCTGGGTAAAGGCCGCAATCGCCTCGGCGGCTCGGCGCTGGCGCAAGTGTACAAGCAGGTGGGTGATCATGCCCCGGATCTCGATGATGCGCAGGCCTTCAAAGCATTTTTTGCAACCATCCAAACCCTGAATCAAGACGGCCTGCTGCTGGCATACCATGACCGTTCCGATGGTGGCCTGTTCGCCACAGTGTGCGAAATGGCCTTCGCCGCACACATTGGCGTTACCTGTGCATTGGATGATCTGGGTGACGACTTAACCGCCGCATTATTTAACGAAGAGCTCGGCGCGGTCGTGCAGGTACGGCACCGCGATACCGATAGCGTGCTGGCCCTGTTGCGCAGTGCCGGTCTGGGTAAATGCAGTCACGTCATCGGTGGTTTAAGTGATACAGGCCGCATCGCCTTCACCCATAATGGCCGCGAAGTGCTGGCTGCCCCGCGCGTAGAGTTCCAGCGTGCCTGGTCCGAAACCACCTGGCGCATGCAAACCCTGCGTGACAACCCTGCGTGCGCGCAGCAGGAATACGACCGCATCCTCGATGTCAGCGATCCCGGTCTGAATGCAGTGTTGGGTTTTAACCCCGCTGAAGATACTGTTCACAGCGCGCCCCATATTAAAAAAGGCATCAAGACTGGCGTACGGCCACGCGTCGCCATCCTGCGTGAGCAGGGTGTCAACGGCCAGGTCGAAATGGCCGCTGCCTTCGACCGCGCCGGGTTTGACAGCATTGACGTACACATGAGCGACATCATCGGCGGTGCTATCCATCTTGCCGACTTTCAGGGCATCGCCGCCTGCGGTGGCTTCTCTTACGGCGACGTGCTGGGTGCGGGTGCAGGCTGGGCCAAGTCGATCTTGCACCACAGCCGCGCCCGCGACGAATTCGCCGCGTTTTTCGCCCGCCCCGACAGCTTCGGTCTGGGCGTGTGCAATGGCTGCCAGATGATGTCACACCTGCGCGACATGATCCCCGGCGCCACGGCCTGGCCGCGCTTCATGCGCAACGCCTCCGAGCAGTTCGAAGCGCGCTTCGCCCTGGTAGAAATCCCCCGCTCGCCCTCGCTGTTTTTTCAGGGCATGGCTGGCTCACGCTTGCCCATCGCTGTTGCCCACGGCGAGGGTCGTGCAGACTTCGATGAAGGCCGCGCCAACGGCCTAACCCCCGGCAAAGTCTTGGGCAGCGGCCTGGTCGTCATGCGCTACGTAGACAACTCCGGCCAGCCCAGCGAAGCCTACCCCGCCAACCCCAACGGTTCGCCGCTGGGTATCACCGGCCTCACCACCCCCGATGGCCGTTTTACCATCATGATGCCCCACCCGGAGCGGGTATTCCGCACCGTGCAACATTCCTGGCATCCGGATGAATGGGGTGAAGACGGGCCGTGGCTGCGGCTCTTCCGTAATGCGCGAGTCTGGGTGGGATAGAATCCACCCATTTTGGCTATTTTTATTATATATGTATAGGTTACATATAACTTTTATGTATATTGTTTTAGTGTCCCATCGCGCAGGGTGCGCCCTGAATTTTTGTAGAACATAAATGAATATTAAAGAAGTTAAAAGAAATCAAGAGAAAATATGCCCATAAAAACTGCGCGCCACATCACATTTTGTGTGCCAAACAGTTCCGGTTTACCCCGATTTCGGGTATGATGTAACCATCAGCCTGCAAGGATGCCACGGGGTTGTATATAGAGACTGTATATACCAAGTGGATTGATTTCGGAGGATGAACAGTATGAAACAGGTGCCCAACAAACGCCTCTTTAATGCCGGCGTAGTAGTTTTCCCCCTCATCACCGCCGTTGCATTAATTACCACTGCAATAGCGTTAGAGCAGCGTCATCTCTTTAGAGTGTCCGCGCCCAGCGTGCTGGTCGCAGATCAATCACGACCCATACCGGCGCGTCTTGAGTTGCGCAAGGTTAGCGTGGCGAGCGTTGCCGAAATGGAGCAACTGTTCGACTCCATGGATTATGCCTGGCCACCCGCCTCGGGCAAGACCGTGCCGCGCATCGCTATTGAAGCACTGCCCGCCGATCTTGACAGCGTTACCAGTACGTCCCACAAAAAATCCTTGTTTTTCCGTGCCTTGCTGCCCATTATTTTGGCAGAAAATGACTATATCCGCCAGGAGCGCACCTACGCGCTGCATCTATTGGAGAATGGCGTGCCCGCCATTGGCAGCGCCGAGCGCGTGTGGCTTGATGAACGCGTAAAACGCTACCGTATCCGTGGTTCATTGGACTATGTGGCCGTGCGCAAGCAATTGATGCTGCGCCTTGATGTGGTGCCCACCTCATTGGCATTGGCGCAAGCCGCCAGCGAAAGTGGCTGGGGCGTATCGCGCTTTGCCCAGGAAGGTAACAACCTGTTTGGTCACGTTACCGCCAGCGTAGACAAAGGCATGCTGCCCGCTGCCCGTCCCGCCGGCATTGGCCTTGCCATGCGCACCTTTCCCTCAGTGAGCGCCTCGGTGCGCGCCTATGTCAACAACTTGAATACCAGCCGTGTCTACAGCGATCTGTGGCGCTTGCGTGAACGTATGCGCAGTACCGCAGAGTTTCTCGATCCTGCCGCACTGGCGGGCGGTCTCATGGCCTATTCGGAACGCGGCCAAGACTACATCGAAGACATTCGCACCATCATGAGCAATAACCGCCTCGCCTCGCTGCATTATGTGGATCTGCGTGCTGATCTGACACTCGCAGAATTGGCGCCGGGTCGTCATAAAGATATTTAAATCCCTGGCGGGTCGTTACACGTAGGCTCTCCCGCTTGCGGGAGATGGTTCAAGGAAGAGGCTTTTGTTTTTCCGTAACCCCATCCGCATTTACAATCCACAAATGGCTAAACCAATACTGCCGCTGCGGTTCTCTTCTTGAGGGCGCAGAACAATTGTAGCGACTGCGCCCCACGCGCAACGGCTGCGGCGCCTGCACTGCAAAGCGCCGCGCGCCGGGCAGGATGCCCAAGTGCGGCGAGCGCAGGGATGCGTGGGAGCCGCCTTTTTTATCCAGCCATTTCACCTTGACGAGCCCTTGCCCACTCACTTGGCACGCCAGTTGATCGAGGCGCGCATCACTTGCCGCCAGTGTCACAATCATGTGCGGTGGATTGGATTTTTGTCGCTCCCGGCATCCCTGCCTCACGCCACACTTGTACATCCTGTACGGCGTCAGCAGGGCTTCCCACGGCTGCACCTCAGTGACGGGCAACGGCAGACTGCTGGCTTTCACCGCAAACTCTTCCACGCTGTCGTGTCCTTCAGAGATCGGGTAACGTGGCAACACGCGCAAATCAGAGTATCGCCCCGCCGGGCCAGACTGCTCACCCATACCAACATAGCCCAACTCTGCCACGATAGTGGCCAGCGCCAGAGTATATTCACCGTAAGGATAAGAGAACAACATTGGCGTCCCCTCTGGTGTCTGGCCGAGTTCGTCCTCAATGCGTTGCTGCGCGTGCTCGATATCAGCACGCACGCGCACCGTCCACGCGATGGTAGTTTCTTTTTTGCGGCGGCGAATTAAATGATCATGGGTTTTCGATTGGTTGGCAAAGCGCGCACCGTGCTGGCGCATCTCACGCATCTGCTCCCAGGTAATATAATGTTTCGGGTGTTGATCCATCGCATCGGTATAAATAAACACAGTGAATGGCCAGCCCCGTTTTTTCAGGCGCGGGTAAGCGTGCTTTACCACTGAAATATGTCCATCGTCGAAAGTAATGGCAACCGTGCGATCAGGAATGGCGGATCCCTTTTTAAGGTGGGCAACAATTTTTTCCAGCGGCCACACCTGATATTTATTTTTTTCCAGATAATCCAGATGCGCAGAAAATTGTTTAATGCTGATATTGGTATCTGGATATTTTGATACACCAATGTGGCTATACATGAAAATTACTGCGTGGGAATTTTCATTGTTCTCTATCGGGGGTGTAGCGAGGGCGGCGGGAATAAGCGTGATGAAGAGCAACGCGAGCCCGCCCAGTAAGTTTATCATTACCCCCCTCTCCCGTGTACGGGAGAGGGGACGGGGGAGAGGGTGAGGCTGAGGCTGCATTTTGTTGTCACGCGTGTGACATTTTCTGCAACATCAAAAAACTGTAATGATAAGAGTTCGCGGCATCAGGTGCATGATCAACACGCTCGCGCTCCTGCCATTGCTCGGGCTGAATCTCAGGAAACCACGCATCACCTTTAAAGTCTTCATCAATCAACGTCAGATACAGCCGGTCGGCACGCGGTAGTAGTTGCTGATAAAGCGCCGCCCCACCGATCACCATGATTTCTTCATGGCCTGCCGCCGCAGTCAATGCAGCATCAATCGAATGCGCCACAATACAGCCCGGCACCTGGTAATCACTATCACGGCTGATAATAATATTGGTGCGCCCCGGCAACGGCTTGCCGATAGACTCGTAAGTTTTGCGCCCCATCAACACCGGCTTGCCCAGCGTGATCTGCTTGAAGTGCTTCAGATCCGCAGGCAACCGCCACGGCAGCGTATTGTTGATGCCGATGACACGATTGCGCCCCATAGCGCTGATAAGTGCGATAATCATAAGGGCACCTCTAAATAATTCGTCATTCCCGCGAAGGCGGGAATCCAGGATTTTGAAACAGATGAGCAGCCAATGACTTATGGATTCCCGCCTTCCCCCCGCTTTCGCGAGGGTGACAGGGAATGACGGGAACTTGAATTGTTAGAGGTGCCCCTGGGGCGCTGATTAACGAGACGATCATACTGCGACAGCCGCCTTAATGGCCGGGTGTGATTGGTAACCCATCAATTCAAAATCACTGTAGGTAAAATCGAAAATAGACGTTATCGCCGGATTAAGTTTCATCTGCGGCAAGGGATACGGCTCGCGCGACAGTTGCAGGTCAGTCTGCTCAAGATGATTGCTATACAGATGGCAATCACCACCAGTCCAGATAAAATCGCCAACCTTGAGGCCGGTCACCTGTGCCACCATCATGGTGAGCAGCGCATACGATGCAATGTTAAACGGCACGCCGAGAAAAATGTCGGCGCTGCGCTGATAAAGCTGGCATGACAGCTCGCCATTCGCCACATAAAACTGAAAAAACGCATGGCACGGCGGCAGCGCCATATTCTCAATCTCGCCCACATTCCATGCGCTTACAATGATGCGGCGCGAATCCGGGTTGGTTTTGAGCTGCTGGATCACCTGGCTGATCTGGTCAATGTGGCGACCATCGGCAGTAGGCCACGAACGCCACTGATACCCATAAATCGGCCCCAGATCACCGTCCGCATTCGCCCACTCATTCCAAATCGAAACATCATTTTCTTTTAAATAGCGCGTATTGGTCTCGCCACGCAGAAACCACAGCAATTCATGAATGATGGATTTAAGATGTACTTTCTTGGTGGTGACGACGGGGAACCCCTGACGCAGATCAAAACGCATCTGATACCCGAATACGCTCAAGGTGCCAGTGCCGGTGCGGTCTTGCTTGTGCGTGCCGTGGGTTCTCACGTGGCGCATCAAGTCGAGATACTGTTGCATATCAGTTGCGCTTTTGTTTGTGGGTGGCGAGTTTCGGGTTTTGTGCGGTGCCTTTCAGATTACTGGGCGGAGTCCTGGAATAAGCCCACACCAATAGGCCAATACCCCCCGCAATCATCGGCGCAGATAACACCTGACCCATGGTCAGCCAGCCAAACGCCAGATAGCCTAACTGCTGATCCGGTTCACGCACAAATTCCACAATAAAACGGAACAAGCCATAACATAGCAGAAACAACCCCGACACCGCCATGGTGGGGCGCGGCTTGCGTGAATAGAGCCACAGAATCAGGAACAGTACCAGGCCTTCGAGCAGTGCCTGATAAAGCTGCGACGGGTGACGTGGCAGCGCGCCACCGTGCGGGAACACCATCGCCCACGACACATCGCTGACCTTGCCCCACAACTCACCATTGATGAAATTGCCCACGCGCCCCGCGCCCAAACCAATCGGTACCAGCGGCACAAGAAAATCCGTCACCTGAAAAAAAGATTTACCGGTCTTGCGCCCGAGCAGCCACATCGCCACCAGCACGCCCACCATGCCGCCGTGAAACGACATGCCGCCTTCCCATATTTTAAGCATTTTTAAGGGATTATCGAGATACGTCGGCAAATCATAAAACAGGATATAACCCAGCCGCCCGCCCAGCACCGCACCCAGCGCACCATAAAAAATCATATCGCCGACCTGCTCGGCCGTCCATCCCGAGCCAGACGCATTGGCGTGCGCGCCATTGGATGCACGCGCCCGCACGCGACCCAGCCACCACGCCGCGCCAAAGCCAAGCAGATACATCAATCCATACCAATGGATCTTGAGCGGCCCCAAGCTAAGCGCCACTGGGTCAATGTGAGGGTAAGTGAGCATGTGCGCGGGATTATAGCATTAAGGGTGGCGAGCGGCGGGTTTGGCGAGCCTATTTCAAGGCTTTCATTGAGGCTGACTATAAATGTGGCAATATCTGAAATCTCTTCCGAATCCGTTATCTCAAACCGTGGCGGGGATAGCGCTATAGCTTTAGCTTTCGTATCAAAAATCGCTCTGCCGACAAAAGATTATTAATTGCACGATAAGATATGAGAAAAAGCGCCATGTAGAGCCATTTTTTATTTTATATTATTGATTTATAATTATTTTATTGTTTTTTTTTGGCGCTATACATTTGAATATAAAGTAACCGGCTGGGATTGACAGATCATTCTGGAGGTTTATACTGCCTCCAAGCAAAGCAGATGGAAAAAACTTTGTTGCGGGGCAGTTTTGGGGTTAAGGGCACCTCTAATAATTCGTCATTCCCGCGAAGGCGGGAATCCAGAATTTTCAAACAAACGATAAATCTATAACTTATGGATTCCCGCCTTCGCGGGAATGACGGGGAATTTGAATTTTCAGAGGTGCCCTCAAGTTTGCTGGATGGATGCCGATACACTTGACCCCGATGAAAAAGTATGCTAAAAATATATACACTCGCTTGACTTGAGTCTTTTTGGTGGGATGGGGCAGGCCCCGTCCAATATTCATTGATGATTGGGGAGATTGCATATGCGTAACGTAATTAAGATTGTAAGTTCTGTGGCTTCTGCGGCGTTATTGCTGTCAGGCGCCGCAATGGCCGCCGCGCCAGGGGGGTTTACCGCTGATAGCTGGACGGTGAGTAATACTGGTGCTATCACGGCTACCTGCCCAGTAGCAGCCTGCGCTGTTTTGGCCGAAGGCGCGGGGTTT
>JANOOA010000029.1:0-6415 GCA_031421115.1 Gammaproteobacteria bacterium
CTGCGCGGCTTCTGGGATCGCACCTATGCGGAAGTGAAAAAAGAACTCAAAGGACGCTACCCCAAACACCCTTGGCCCGATGACCCGTGGAATGCCACGCCGACGGCGCGACGCAAACCAAGACCTTAAGTGCTGCATACCTATAAAATTTAATTTATATATAAAAATCAATTAATTACAATCTAAACTGCCCTTGCAATTAGCCTGCATAACTCTCGCAAATCAAGTGGACGTATTCCCCCCTATCTCTCCTTCATTTATCCACTCCACACCTATTGCCACCTGATCTCGCGTCTGCCCCCTATTGATCTCAATCGAAATGCCGACACCCTTGTCAACATGATTTATTTTTTATGTGGAAAAATGAAATTCGATTACCCACTGTGTTTCACATAGAGCCAAAATAATGAACAAATCTGTTCTGTATCGACCGCTTGAACTGTGCCAGGCGCTGCTGGCAGCCGTATTTCCGAGCACACTACCGTTCGCCGTAACTGTATTCCTGATGGGATGTTGCATTTTCAGTTACGCCCATGCCGGGGCTTGGGTCCAGGGGGAGGGGAACGGATTGGCCATCACCACCTTGAAGTGGTACCAGAGTGACCGCTACTGGGATCAGAATTCGAATCTGCAGCGCTCTCCTAAGTATAGCAAGCATGTGATCAATCCATTCTTTGAATACGGGGCTACGCCAGATATCACTGTAGGCTTCAATGCCTTTCTGAGTCAGGTCGAAGTCGTGGGCGAGGGGCGCAGTCTCGGGTTGGGCGATGTCGAGGTATTCGCTCGACGCCGTGTCTGGCAGGGTGAACAGAACGTAGTGTCTGCGCAATTGTTGCTCAATATCCCGGAATTGGGCGGACGTCACACCCCGCCCCTTGGCGGAGAGCAGTATGACGTGGAGGCGAGGCTGCTGTATGGACGGTCTGGTCAGTGGAGTCCGGCCAACGGATCGGAATGGTATTTCAACCTGGAGACCGGAGCGCGCAAGCGGTTGGGTGCGCCAGCGGACGAGCTGCGTCTTGACTGGCTGTATGGCTGGCGAAGCGGTAACAAGCGATGGGAAATCGAACTCAAACAGGAAAACATCATTGCACTTCAAAGAGATGGTGCAGGAGACGTCAGATGGTCTGACTACGACTTGCACAAGCTGTCGCCCATTGCCCGTTACTGGGTCGGGCGTGATTGGGCTGTACAGGGAGGCATCTCCGTCGATATCGCTGGTAGAAAATCGGGCCAGGGAATCGGCCCCTTCGTGGCGCTATGGATGAAGTTCTAGCCATGGACAAGCAGGTGAAATTGGAAAATGTGGTTGTGGTGAAGCAGGAAGCCGAGAGGCTCGCTGCTGACCGATTTATTGCTCCGAACCCAAGATTAACGCAATTACTAGGGGAATTCCTAGTCAAGGAGGGGCTGGCAAACCAGCAGGAAATCGATGCCGCGATGGCCATGCAGAGACTAAATGGCGGCCGTCTGGGCGAAATCCTGCAGGCTCAGCTGGGTATTCGCGCCCTGGACTATTACAAGGCGCTTGCTCGCTACTACGGACGCGATTTCGTCGATTTGGTGGCCGTCAAACCGGATTCAAGACTGCTCCTCGATTCAGAGCGGGATATCTACATCCGGGAGCTTGTGTTGCCAGTCAGACAGAAGTCTGGCGCTATACAAGTTGCGACGGCTGACCCTTCGGATCGGGTGTTCCAACTTATTCGCACGCGATGGGGCGACAACGCTCACATTGTCGTCACGTCCAAATTCGACATTTTTTGGACGATCCAGAATGCCTTCAATAAAAATTATACGCATGAGATTATCAACGAACTTTACGAGAAAACCCCCGAAAAAAGCGCTTTTAAGACGTTTACCATGGCGCAAAAAGTAATTGCGATTACTGTTCTCGCCGGGTTCTTCGCGTTGCTCTACATCCATCACCCCGCTGCATCGATCCTCGCCAACACGATACTTACCTTGTCCGTCACGGCGACACTGGCATATAAGCTGTTGTTTGCCGTGATCGGCTTATCGATTCCGATTCGCCCCCCCATAAACGACATCGACGAGATGGACGAACCTAGTTTGCCGGTTTACACCATTCTTGTGCCCTTGTTCCACGAAAAGCGGGTGACGATTGAATCCTTGGCGAATAATCTGCAGAAACTGGATTACCCACCCCACAAACTGGACATCAAGCTCGTTCTAGAATCGGATGATCTCGAGACGATCAATATTGCCAAGGCACTTCACCTTCCATCCCGGTTCGAAATCGTTCTGATCCCCCCCAGCGAACCGAGGACCAAACCCAAAGCCTGCAACTACGCGCTGAAATTTGCGCGCGGTGAATACGTGACTATTTTCGATGCCGAAGACCATCCGGATCCCCGTCAGATCAAGCTGGCGCTCAGGGCGTTCAGCGAAGGGGACGCGAAGCTGGCGTGCGTGCAGTGTGCACTCAATTACTACAACAGCCGGGAAAATTGGCTCACAAGAATGTTCACCATGGAGTACACCTTCTGGTTCGACCTGATGCTTCCAGCCATGAGCAAGCTGAGCCAGCCCATCCCGCTCGGAGGAACCAGCAACCATTTCCGGACGGAATTTTTGCGGAACATGGTGGCATGGGATCCGTTCAATGTTACCGAGGATGCCGACTTGGGCATTCGCATAAACCGGCTGGGCTACGAATCCAAGGTATTGTCATCGACAACATACGAGGAGGCCACGTCACGAGTTATCCCATGGATCAAGCAGCGGACCCGGTGGATGAAGGGGTATATGCAGACCTATCTGGTCCACATGAGACAACCTGCACGCCTGTATCGCGAGCTTGGGCTCAAAGGCTTCCTCGGGTTTCAGCTTTTCGTCGGTGGTGCGATTTTCGCGAATCTGACTAATCTGATTCTGCTGGTTGTCTTTGGGTTGACGCTGTGGTTTGGCGCAAGCTTCACATCCTATCTTTTTCCGTCGCCGATACTTGAAGTCGCTTGGTTCAATTTCGTTGTCGGCAATTTACTTTTGATGTTGCTGAATCTGCTTGCCATCTGGCGCCGGAGAATGTTCGATCTCATCCCCTTTGTGCTCACTGTACCAGTGTATTGGCTACTTGCGAGCATCGCCACTTACCGGGCTCTGTATCAGATTTTTTTCAAGCCGAGTTATTGGGATAAAACCGAGCACGGTGTCAGCAAGGTGCATCGCACCGATTTACATGACTAGTCGAGGGCAAGTCGTTCAATTTCTTGCTCCCGACCTTCGAAAGAAAATATCGTTATTTCGCTACGTGAGCATCAATGGCGTTTAAGCGGCCAGCAACCGCGCCCGATCATAGTCGGGCACCCGCTCGAGCAACTCATTCTAAGTAGCTTTCAAAAAGATACTGCCTATAATCCATTGCCATCCTGAAAGTCGCGTGATGGCGGCACGATCATCGGCCAGGGTAGTCAACCCCCTTGGCGATAGACATGAAAAGTGGATTACACCATGCCTTGCCTAACAGTGGGCTGGAAATATATTACCAACCAAAATATGATCTGGTACAGAAAAAATCATAGGCGCAGAAGCGTTGCTGCACTGGAAACATCCGGGCATTGGCATGGTTGGCTCTTACGATTTCATTCCTGTTGTAAATTACTGAAAGTATTGTAGTGGGCGCAGAGGGAGCTGCCACCGAGAAGCTCAACGAACTGCGGGCAATGAATTTAAATATCTCTATCGACGATTTTGGTACGGGTTATTCATCCATGGGTTACTTGAAACGTCTGCCGATATCGACGCTCAAAATTGATCGCAGCTTTATCAAGGATGCCCCGGGAGACAGTGACAATGTCGCCATCACCTCAGCCATTATTGCCATGGCTAAAATCCTCAAGCTTGATATCGTTGCAGAGGGCGTCGAAACCCAGGAGCAGATTGATTTTCTCTTGAGCCAGGGCTGCACCATCATCCAGGGCTACTTCATTAGCCCCCTGTGCCTGCACAGGCATTTGGCGAAATGTTGCAAGCACAAGCCACTTCTTAATCAGTGGAAGATCAGTTTTCAGATTCCCCCATTCAGATGCCTGACAGCGCACTGATGAAAAATCCGCATGGCATAACCATGCGGATCACCTTCCCACAGATAGGCGCCATAGATGACCCGCAGCAAATCTTCGATATAGCGGGGCGCCGCCGTAGTGGAATTATGGGCCTGCGCCAGAACCAATACTTCTTCGGCACGAACACCAAGGCGCGCATTGATCACGGAATCCAGGCCGATCATGCCTTCGGCATAACATACTTCTTCATTGCTGCTGAAGCGGTTACCCTCCGAGGCCAAGCCATGCGTGGCCGTAAAGCTCAGGATAATGCCGATAATGAGGAGTAGCGCAGTTTTCATGTCTATCACCTGACCAGACACACCAGCGTCTGTGGGGCAAAGTGAAGCACCTATTTTCAGAGTGAGAAAACACCACCAACAGACGCATAAACAATATCACACGTCTGTTTTTTTTCTGTAACTTTGTTACAAAAGGTGTGGCGTGGGGCACGTCAGTCTCGCATTACTTTACGCCTTCAATACCCAACTGCATGGTGCGCTTTGAAAAAGATTCATCGGTAAGGCCAACATTTATCCGAACATCGCTTACAGTCAAGGTGGTTTTATTGCCGGTGAGCATATTGACACCCTTTACCTCCTCCCACACCCAAGCCTTCGCGAATTTCTTCCATTTCGTTTCCTGCTGCTTGTACAACCTGCCATGTTCATTGCTTCCCTGCGCGTCTGCGTAATAATCAATACGTAATGGCAGAAAATTGTCTTTTGATATCCATTTTACAACTTTACTATAGGGATAAGCTTCTGCACCGTTCGGCTTTGGCGTGCTTTGAATAACATAACAATCGACATCACCCAATTTTTCTGTGCCCATAAGTTGCTGGGTATCGTACTCGGGATGGCGTGGCATCAGATCGTATTGCCGCAACTCAGAGGGTGCGAATTCTTCCTGCTTGGCGTGTTTGGGGCCGCTATGGCTCAACTTTCTTACCATGCGCAATTCAGGCAGATACACCCATTCGTCATCATTTCGGCTCGGATTTGGCGTGTAAAAAAAGCCCATGTATGACACCCCCTTGGCATCGGGTGGAAACTCACGAAACATCATTACCTTTGCTTCATACTCACCTTGAGTGAAACGCTTCCAGGCCATGGTATATACCAGTTTCTTTTCTGGAAATCCTTTTTCCTGAAAGGTAAAGGTAATGCGCGACAGCGAATCGTCACCGCTATACACCGCGTAGGATTTCTGCATGATGGCATCAGCGCTGATTTCAACGCTGGCTTCTTCAGCCCGTGCATTGTGATCTAAGAAAGCTGCCCACATGACGAAGCAGATAACCATCTTGACCAAAATCACGGAATTTCTGCGGTTAATCATTTGAATTAAGTTCCAACATGTATTGTCATCCTCCCGCTTACGCGGGGGCTGAAGGTCCCTCGAAATGACACACATCAACGATGTCTCACGCAGCATTTTATGCTAACCCGACGCCAATCGCACTGCCAATAAAATACGTCGCCACGCCCGCACCGCCGCCTATTACGGCCATGCGCAAGCCACTGCGCCAGGCACTTCTGCCGGTAAACAGGCTTAGCATTGCGCCCACACCAAATAGCGCGATGCAGGTTAGTCCTGCCGAGACGGCTATAGCATACTGTCCCCAGCCCATCAGGAACGGCAACAAAGGCACAGCGCCACCTGCGGCAAAGGCGAGAAATGACGCGATGGCAGCGCCCCACGGTGAACCTAAATCATTGGGATTCAGGCCCAGCTCTTCACGCGCCAAGGTATCCAGCGCATGCTCTTTGTCTTGCATCAAATCTTGTGCCAGACGGCGGGCATCTGCCATCGGCACACCTCGCGCATTATAAATGAGCGCAAGCTCTTCGGTTTCTTCTTCAGGATACTCGGCAAGCTCTTCACGTTCCAAACCAATTTGATACTCAAACAGTTCGCGTTGCGAGCGCATCGAAACATACTCACCTGCCGCCATGGAGAACGCCCCCGCCAGCAAGCCTGCCATGCCGGATAGCAGAATTATCTTGATGTCGTTAGAAGCGCCGGCCACACCCATCATCAAGCTGGCGTTAGACACCAACCCGTCGTTCACACCAAACACCGCCGCACGCAAATTACCACCCGACGACGCGCCTTTGTGACCGCGCCCCACGTCAGTTATAGACGCCGGCATGGGGTGATGGCCTGCACCTCGCTGCCCATCACTATACACCGACACACCACGCACCTTCATGGCTGCCAACACCGGACGTATGGCACGCGGCCCCAAGGCGTGAATCAAACACTTCACCAGACGGGCGCGTTGCGAAGGGTGATGCTCATCGGGGACGACGCCACCTTCGGCACGCAGACGGTGCGCCCAT
>JANOOA010000030.1:0-9305 GCA_031421115.1 Gammaproteobacteria bacterium
CGGTTTGCGGGTATAGTTGACGAACAGTCGGCCGTTGTCACGATAGCGCGGATGGAAGGCCAGCCCCAGCAAGCCGCGTTCCCCGCCTGCCAGTACATCGGTGGTGATGTCGAGAAACGGCGCGGCCCGCACCTTGCCATCGCGCACGATGCGTACACGCCCCTCCTGCTCGACCACAAACAAGCGTCCGCTGCCATCACCGGCATGAGTTAAAAAAAGCGGCTGATGCAAGCCATCCTGCACGATGGTCTCGAGCGCCAATGACGGCGCGCCCTGTGCCGATGGCAGGAAAGCGCATAACGCAACCAGCGCGAGAAAAACACGAGCCAGCGGTTTGCACATGCAGCCCCCGATCAACGTATGTCGGCCATCACTTCACGCCACTGAACCCAAGCGTTTCCATGTCATAGGAGAGGCGTTGTGCGGGAGTGAGTATCGCGCGCATTTCCAGAATATGGGCGTAACGCGAACGCAAAATCTGTTTTTTGATGCCCATCAGCTCGTCGATCTTTGTGCTAATTGCACTGGTGGCGGCCTTGTCCCGCGTTACCATGATGTTAATCTGTTTTTGTACAAGCTCGTCTTGCGCCTTCAGCACCACCAGCTCGCGGTCGAGATCAAGATGCATCATATCGACATGCGTTTTTTGATCGCCGCTCAATGTTTTTACCCAGTGGGCAGTAAAATTGTGGGACGACTTATGCGCCGAGTCATCGTGCGATCCGGTATCCGCGCTCGGCGCTTCATGATGGGCATGAGCAGACGGCGTGTCAGCTTCCGCTGACGCACTGCCCGGCGCCAATACTAATAATGTTGCTACCATTGCGAACGGAAGTATACGGTGTGCCATCATCATGCTGGATTCCTCAGTGGTTTGGTGTGCTGGTGTAATCCAGATTTCCCATTAGCCATCTGCTGCGGCCGCACATATTCAGCACCTTGCGCATCCTCGCTACGAGGCTAATGGAAAATCCGGGTTTAATTCTGCGGCCAGTACTCTCGAAGTAAGTATGGAGAAACCGCTGGCTTTTGCAAGGATTTCCTGGCAAGTAGCCCGGCTTATTTTTCCGTTTTTATTGCCCCCCTAGCCAGGGTAGTTTAATCTCCCCCTCTTCGTGAAAGGGCAACGATATCGTCGGTTGTGCCAGATGTACTTTGCCCGTTATCCCATAGCTGACAGTAGAGGTTTTACTTTCCGCCATTTCTTTGAGCTGCCGGGCCAGGCTGGCGAGGGTGCTCACGGCTTCCAGGTCCAGCACGGCTGAACCAAAACGCGGGACGTTTACCATATTGCCGCTGACGCCTGTAACGAACGACTGCCCATTCAACTTGATCTCGAACTGTAGTCCCTTGATCGCGAAATCGAAGTCATTGGAGTTTTGCACGCGCAGCTTCACTTGATAGCGCTGCTCCAGGATACCCGCCTCCACCAGCTCGATCGCAGTGATGCTGACGCGCGGAGTTTCGGGCTTTTGCGGTAGTGCGGCACAGCCCATCATCAAGGCAAAGATCAATGCTATGACTAATAATCCGCTGCCTTTGAGCTTGACAACCATGGTTCGCTACTCGGTCTCCTTCGAAGATCAAGATGATACGGCAAACGCAGTGAGCAATCCAGCGGCCAGTTCGTCGGAAACCATGCCCTGTGGCTTCGGTAACAGGCACACCATCTCCCCAATCGCCGTTTTTAGGATAATGCGAGAAACCCGCATCAAAAAATCACGTAACTTTTGCTCGCGGAAGACGTGCTGTATCACCTTGCAGGCAGCGTAATGGTTACTCTGCGGTGACAGATTGTTTTTCAACTTTTCTCGTGCATATTCAGCGCCTTGTGCGGCCGCAGTAGGGTGTTAATGGAAAGTATGGGTTTAATTGCCGCAGAAAATATGCTGGGATCTCGTTTTCGGCCATGAGGCTCTATATACTGAATACTTGCTGCGGGAGCGCGTACATAGGGTGTTGGAATGTCGAATATGAATAAACCCTGGCTCGATAGTATTGCCTGGAATACAGAAGGCCTGGTGCCGGTGATTGCCCAAGAGGCCAGTAGTGGTCGTGTGCTGATGTTTGCGTGGATGAACCGTGAGGCTCTGGCATTGACCGCCCACAGCGGCAGAGCCGTATATTGGTCACGGTCACGCGGCAAGCTGTGGCGCAAGGGCGAAGAATCCGGCCACGAGCAGTTGGTTCAGGATATTCGTCTGGATTGTGACAATGACGTGGTCTTGCTCACTGTGGAACAAATCGGCGGCATTGCATGTCATACTGGGAGGCAGCATTGCTTTTTCCAGCAATTGCAGGGCGATGCGTGGGTGAGCGTAGACCCGGTAGTAAAAGATCCGGCTAAAATATACAGCAGGTCTGGATCATAAATTCGCCAGCGGCGACGAGGGTGCAATGAGCGACGTACTATTACAGCTGGCGCGGGTGCTGGAAGCGCGTAAAAATGCGGATCCCGGCAGCTCCTACGTAGCGGGTTTATACGCCAAAGGGCTGGACAGCATTCTCAAAAAAATTGGTGAAGAAGCCACCGAAACCATCATCGCCGCCAAAGGTGGCGACAGCCGTCAGGTGATTTATGAAACCGCAGATCTGTGGTTTCATAGCCTGATATTGCTGGCATATCAAGACTTGAAGCCAGAAGATGTGCTGGCCGAGCTGGAGCGCCGTTTCGGCATGTCGGGCATGGAGGAAAAGGCAGCAAGAACAAAGGGGTAGGGCGGCTATGCCAGGGCGCGCCCAATACGCTTCACTTAACACATGCCGTTCGCACTGAGCCTGTCGAAGGGTTCTCGATGAGTAACGGGTGGCTTGACAGGACTTACCACGAACGGCGCAATCGCCGTTTTCAGGTTCATGTACTTATCTGTCAAAGGGTGATATTCTACAAAATTATCGGTGGTTATTGTGCTGTGCGTGCGACCGCCATGAATGGCGACCGCTTTCGGCATCCTCGGCAACTGCTCCTTGCGTTGCTCTACCTCCTGCATCCATGCAGTCGTGCCTCTGGCGGCACTTGTGCATCCATGCACGGCGGAAGGTAGGGCAATGCAGGAGCAGTTGCCAGGATGCGCGAGTGTCGCGGAAGGTCGGATGCCGCGAGCGACCGCTTACCGTCACCGCATTTCAGAATTGGAGGAATTTATGGGCTTTGGTGGCATTAGCATATGGCAGTTATTGATAGTACTGCTGATCGTGGTGGTGTTGTTCGGCACGAAGAAGCTGAAGAGCATCGGTGCAGATTTGGGCGGCGCAGTGAAAGGTTTTCGCGGTGCTGTGCGTGATAGCGAGGCCAATAATGCCTCTGCCAATACTACCGCAGATGCCGCCACCCACGACAAGCTTGAACAAGTTCATCCAGTCGAGAGCCGCGTCATAGACAGCACGGCCACCGTAAACACCAAAGACAAGGTGTAGCGTTGCCGGCATAGTATTGGCATAGCGGCTCGCATGGCACGGGCGTAGCGTCTATGCGCAATCTGCAGAGGCTGTATGTTTGATATCGGATTTTGGGAAATTATCATGGTGGGAGTCGTGGCGCTGCTGGTGATCGGCCCCAAAGAACTGCCCACCATGATGCGCACCGTCGGTGGATGGGTGGGCAAAACGCGCCATTTCGTTAATGCCGTAAAAACTGAAATAGAGCGTGAGGCGTTTCGTGCCGATGAGCTCAAGCGCCTGCTTGCCGAGCAGGCTGGTATCGTTGAGCGCCACAAGAATATTGATCCTTCCCAACCCGCCGTGCCCATTAAGTCTCCCGGCAATGCCCTGGATAATGTGTCGGATAATTCTCCTGATGTGGCTGTATATGCGTCCCCTGTGGTCGCGGCAGCGCCCACAGCAGACCCCGCGCCATGTGACATGACCGCACGCACAAACGCCCGTTAACATGCAGGTTTACCCTCCTCCTCCCGAGCAGCCCTTTACCGCGCATCTTATAGAATTGCGTAATCGCCTGCTGCGTGTGCTGGCCGCCGTGGTGGTCATCTTTTTAATACTGATGCCGTTCGCCAATGATCTGTACACCCTGCTGGCGAACCCCCTGCTGCAGGCGTTGCCCTCGGGTGGCACCATGATCGCCACTGAAGTCATCTCGCCGTTTTTGATTCCCTTTAAATTTGCTTTTATGATGGCGGTATTTATTGCCATGCCAGTGGCTTTGCATCAGGCTTGGAGTTTTATTGCCCCCGCATTATTTCAGCGCGAGCGGCGCATGATGGTGCCGCTGCTCATTTCCAGCATCCTGCTGTTTTACGCAGGCATGGCCTTCGCCTATTTTGTAGTATTCCCGATGGTATTTGGCTTTATGGTAGGGTCAGCCCCCGTCGGTGTCGCGGTAATGACTGACATCAGTAAATATCTGGACTTTGTGCTGATCATGTTCTTTGCCTTTGGCCTGTCCTTTGAAGTGCCCATTGCCACGATTCTGGTGGTGTGGGCGGGGCTGGTCACCCCCGAGCAATTAACCGCCTCTCGCCGCTACGTTATCGTCGGCGCATTTGTGCTGGGCATGCTCCTCACGCCACCGGATGTCATCTCACAAACCATGATGGCGATCCCCATGTGGATACTCTTCGAGATCGGCGTGTTTTTCTCGCGCATGTTCGTGCCCGTGAAGACCGAAGATGCAGAAACGGTGGTTGATCAGTCGCGTGATCCTGGCGCTTCGTAGCGCAGATTTGTCGACGCAATACGCTGCGTCATTCCAATTCCATTTCAAAAATGCATCTTTACTCCCTCTCCCCGCAAGCGGGGCGAGGGAGTAAAGTTATTCGCTGATTGAATTAAAACTGGAATCGGGCCTTGCGCGATCGTTTCGGTCGAGCCCGGCGATGGCGCGAAAGAACAGAAAAACCTTCAAAAATACTGTCAAGATATTTTTCACATATTTACGTGGAGATGTGCTGAATAGTTACAATCCTGGTTAAAGAAAAGGGGGGTACGGGGGTTGCGGAGAATGCATGAAGCAATGAGCCAAAGTGGTGCGAATCCGCACCACTTTGGCTCATGTAAAGTTAAACAGGGTGAGCCTTTATCGAGCGCCACCTTTGCTGGAAGGGGTTAAAACTTATAGATGGCTTGCAAGCCGACAGAGCTTTGGCTGTCTTTGGCTGAGTCGTCCGTCTGCAGAAAGCTCTGCTGATCAGATTTGTCGGCGCGCACTTCGCCACGCAGTTCTACATTGGTGGTGGGCATATACGCGAGAGTGAAAGTAGCCTCATCCCAGGTCTGTACGACGCCGGTGCGGTAACCGTGCTTGTCATCAAAAGTTTCCCCGCGCAGCGCCACACGCCATTGATCAGAGAGCTTGTAATTGACATAGCCCGCGATGCCGGACCACTTGGCTTTTTCACCCACCGTAACCGCGTCTTCTTGGCTGGCGTAATCGTAGTTGATGACAAAACTCAGCGCATCGCTGGCAGTGTAGGTGGCGACCACGTCGAACAGGGTACGGGTGCCAACAGCAGCGCCCGGCTCTTTGCCCACATAGGCAGACGCGGCGATGGCCAACGGCTTAATGGGGGTCATCAATACACCCAGCTCCAAAGTCTTTCTGGTCTCGGACTCGGAATCCTTAAGCACGTCCCAACCGTTGTTGACGCCCGCAATCAGGCTCAACTTGTCACCCACCGCATAGATGGCGCGCACCCCGGTGTGGGTGAAGGGAATGGCATAGCCGAACAGGATAGAGCGCGAATAGTTGAGATTGGCCGGACTCTTGATCACTTCGGCTCCCGCCAGAGTCACATACTTACCGGCGATCACCATCAACGGGCCGCTGGCGTAGTGTACATAGGCTGCCTGAATGTCGAATTCATCAGCGGCACCCGTGCCAGTGGAGGCGCTGACGTTGGCATCAGAGCCGAAATTCAGATTCACCAGGCCGCCGAAACCCTCCGTCGGAAGGCTGGAGACTGTCACGTCGATCATGTTGAGGTTAAAGCTGTTACGTTCGCGGTCGAAGACGCGGTTAGCGGTTCCTCCAGTAAACGTGCCGTCGCCCGACAGATAGTTATAGGACGTATCAATATAACCCGACACGCTGATGCCCGCCGCGCCCATGATTGCTCCCAGGCCAGGTACTCCAGGCTTATCCGGCATGACATCCGCCGCTACGCTCAGCGCGGGAACGCTGGCCAGGAGGCCAACGGTAAATAATGTACATGTGACTTTCTTCATGATCCAACCTCTCCTCAATGGTTTGGGGGCACTACCCAAGTAGTGTTTTTATAAAAACTGACAGCATTTCATTAATGCCGTTTATTCGCCTAAATTCCATTGCAGATTCCATGCCACGAAAATATTTCATAATAAACAAATAGATGGTATATTTATCCACACTTATGAAAAAAATAACGCACCATTTAAGCTCAATTATTGCGTCAATAGCACCATAATGGTGCATTAATCTCTCTGCGAGCAGCTATGCCGACAACAACTTATACAAACACCCCCATTAATCAATAACAACCTGGGCGCCCCGAACCCCCAGTTTACGCAGGCTGCCGGCAAAATGGTCAACCTCGTCCACCTTGGCAAATGGGCCGATCCGCACGCGGTAGAGCGATCCTTCGATAACCTGCACGTTGGGCGCCCGTGGTACGGCTTCATCAATGCGGGCGCGTAGGCGTTCGGCATTGTCACGGCTGCGGAAGGCGCCTACCTGGAGATATAACTTCACGATACGGGGCTCGGCATTTGCAGGAATCGGTGGTGGCGCTGCTATAGCATTGGGTGTGGCGTCGGGAGCGGTGGTATCCGCATCCGGCAGTTCCTGTGCATCCTGCGACGCACAGGGATGTGCTAGTGTCGCGGGAGGCATGGATGCCGTGAGCGACCACTCACTGCACTTGGGCATCCTCGGCAACTGCTCCCTGCGTTGCCCTACCTCCTGCATCCATGCAGTCGTGCCCGGCGTAATGGCGCGGATCTCTACCAGGCCGGTGCCCGTAGCCAGAATACCCAACTTGCTGGCGGCGGCATACGATAAATCAATCAAACGGTTTCCATGAAATGGTCCCCGGTCGTTGATTTTGACGGTTACTTTGCGTCCGTTCTGCAGATTGGTAACTTCGGCATAGGTGGGCAGCGGCAAGGTTTTATGCGCGGCAGTCATGCCGTGCATGTCATAGGGTTCGCCGCTGGAGGTACGGCGACCGTGAAATTTGGCGCCGTACCACGAGGCGATACCGCTTTCCTGATAACCTTCGTTATCGGACAGGGTACGATAGGTTTTACCGGCAACCGTATAGGTTCTGGGGTTACCGTATTTACCGCGCGGCTCGCTGCGGGGCACAGCGTCGGAGATGGACGCAATATCTACTTTTTGGGAAGGCGCGCCATCGCGTGCGGTATCTGTTACCGCCCCGCCACGTGGCCCGGATACGACACCACAAGCCGTCAAAGCTAACGGCAATAACACCAAAAAAAATAGAGCTTTATGTAATATACGATGGTGAATTATCAAATTTCATTTTCCTTGCTTAGTGGGCATGCAACTCCAGCCCGAACGTGGGCGCGCCCAGTATTTCTCAATCTGGACATGAGCCTGAGCGAGGCATGAGCGAAATAGGGCTCAGGCGGCGCGATGCTGGATTTTATTGATGAGCTTAAAGGGCGCCTCTAAAAATTCGTCATTCCCGCGAAGGCGGGAATCCAGCATTCTGCAACAGATGACAAATCAATAACTTATGGATTCCCGCCTTCGCGGGAATGACGGGAATTTGAATTTTTGGAGGTGCCCTAAAGAGTGTTGCCCGCGCCGCATTGAGGCGTTGGGCGTCATCAATCCTGATAGCGGTAACGCTTGCGTATCCGTCCCTTCTTGTCTGTGTACGCAGTTGAAAAGTGACAGGGACGGTGGAAGTTCAGGTAGGGTACCTCTAATAATTTCTGAGCCTCTTGCACCAATCCACCCAGGCATGATAAAAGCAGCATAAATAATAATGACATTTTTGGTCACATTCTGACGCAAAGTGGCAGGGCATGTGGGTGGGAAACTGTGCGTCACTCCGGTTTTCACGGTGAGTGTACTGTCATTTCGACTCCCGCGAAAGCGGCGGGGTAAATATTTATATAATTGAAATACATAAAATTTTAGATCCGGGATTTCTCCCCCCCGCTTTCGCGGGAGTCGAAATGACATACATCAAAAGCTCATCACGGCAAGGCTGGCACGCCTCATGCCTTATCTTGATCAAGGCGGTTGACTTTGCAGGTCAAGCACTGGAAGCGTAGCACACCAAAAGGACATATTGAAGCAGGACAGGCGCCAAAGCTTTTAATCAGTCACTTAAATTAATGGAAAGGAGACACACCATGAACATGAAAAAAGTACAACAGGGTTTTACCCTGATCGAATTGATGATCGTAGTAGCGATCATTGGTATTTTAGCGGCAGTGGCGATCCCTGCGTATCAGGACTATGTGACCAAAGCCAAATATCAAGATATCGTTTCGGCAGCGTCTTCTGTTGAAACAGCCGTTTCTTTATGTCTGGTTGAAAACGCTGGCAATGTTGCATTGTGCGACACACCCCTTAAGGTTGGTATTGGTACGATTACAAACTCCAAGGAAGCTACCGGGACTGGGGCTGTTGCACTAGCCATTACGCCACTTACGGCGGTTGTGACGGCGACACCTAATGCGGGAGCAGGTGGGTCGACAGCGACCTACATCAACACGCCATTATTAGCTGCTGGTTCAACACAAATCGTTTGGACTCAAAGCGGTGGCTGTTTGGACGCTAAGCTGTGCAAACAGTAAAATAAAGCATGCCGGATGGGTGAGCGAAGCGTAACCCATCACAACCAGCACCGTTGGGCTGAATACGAAGCAGGCCCAACAACCCAAAGCCCCTCACCCGAGGGGCTTTGTTTTTTTGATTCACGCCTGGACAGGATTTCTCGGCAACTGCTCCTGCGTTGCTCTACCTTCCGCCGTGCATGGATGCACAAGTGCCGCCAGAGGCACGACTGCATGGATGCAGGAGGTAGCGCAACGCAAGGAGCAGTTGCCGAGGATGCCGAAAGCGGCCGCCATCCATGGCGGTCGCATGCAGTCGTCGCGATGCTCGAAATGACACATTTCCGAGGTTCCTCAAACAACTCCCCCGCCGTGCCGATACAAGATAAGCAGTCTCTCACAGGAAAGGCATCATGAGTACAGTGACTCCCGTTCTTAATGGCGGCCTCAGCGGTTTGGCACGGCGTCTGGTGCTGGACGGCCTGTTGAACGAAGAACAGGTGCTTAAAGCACAGGAATACGCCACCAAAAACAAGCTTCCTTTGGTGAGCCATCTGGTG
>JANOOA010000031.1:0-21575 GCA_031421115.1 Gammaproteobacteria bacterium
CCTTGCGGCGCAGTTCATCTTCATTATGCAAGGTGGCGCGGCTAACAGTTACGCCGCCCACCTCAACCGGCCGCAGTGCGGCGACGGGTGTGATGACGCCAGTACGTCCCACCGAGGCGATAATGTCTTCTACGATAGTCGTTTCTTCCTGTGCGGGAAATTTATAAGCGACGCCCCAGCGCGGCGCGCGCGCGGTAAATCCGAGGGTGTCCCGCGTGGCCAGTGAATCTACTTTATAGACCACGCCGTCCACCTCAAAAGGCAGATCATTGCGTTGTGCAGTCATGGTTTGATAATAGGCCAGGCACTCATCCACGCCATGCAGCGCGCGAAAATATTCCGTGACCGGAAATCCCCAGGTTTTCAAGAGCGCAACAATCTGTGAATAACACGGCGCCAAGGCACTGGAAATTTCTCCTGATCCCCACGGAAAAAAACTCAGGGGTCGCTGCGCAGTAATGCGTGAATCCAGTTGACGCAGGCTGCCCGCCGCCGCATTGCGCGGATTGGCAAAGATGTTTTCGCCGCGCACCAGACGCTCTTCATTCAAGCGTTCAAACGCCCGTTTGGGTATCACCACTTCGCCGCGCACTTCCAGCACGCTGGGCCATCCTGTGCCACGCAAATGCAACGGCAGCGTATTAATTGTGCGGGCATTCGCCGTCACATCTTCACCGGTCGCGCCATCGCCACGCGTGGCTGCACGCACCAGCACGCCGTTTTCATAGCGCAAGCTGATCGACACGCCATCGAACTTGGGTTCGGCGGTGTAAGCCACTGGCGTGGGCGCAGACATGTTCTGTCCCATGCCCTGGCGCACGCGGCGGTCCCAATCACGCACCGCCGCTTCGTCGAAAGCGTTGTCCAGCGACGTCATGGGCAGGCTGTGGTGCACTTCGCCCAATGAGTCCAACGGTGCTCCTCCTACCCGTTGTGTAGGTGAGTCCGCTGTAATCAGATCAGGATGCGCCGCCTCAAGCTGCTGTAATTCACGCAGCAGCCGATCATATTCCGCATCGGAAATAATCGGCGTATCAAGCACGTAATAACGGTAATTGTGCTCATTGATGTCGGTGCGCAGTGTGGCGATACGGGTCTGGTGGGGGGAGGTGGTTGACGTCATGCTATTGATGGTGCTTGTGTTGCGAGTTTTCCTGGAGCAATACGACGCCCATTGTAAGCCTTTGATTATAAGCTGAAAACGGTAGTTTTAACCGTCAGGTTTAATGGTGCTCCCTAGGGGATTTGAACCCCTGTTGCTGCCGTGAGAGGGCAACGTCCTAGGCCGCTAGACGAAGGGAGCCAGTGCCACAGGCAGGCAGCCTGCGCGAGACATAATCCTAAAAACCGCAGTTAAGCCTACCGCAGTTTTTAGGATAAAGAAATGATATTATACCCTTTTTACTGGGATCTGTTCAATCGCCGTTTTCAGGTTCAAGCAAACAGCTCAAGGGCGTTCCCACGTAAACCGGTGAAACCCTCTTTACATAAGGCAGTGGCTATTATCAGTATTCCAAAAATTATACCGCGTGCGGAACACACCATTTCGCGTTCCAATATTAGTGATGGTGCGCTTAAGGTGTTGTATCGCCTTAAAAATTCCGGTTACCAAGCCTATCTGGTGGGCGGTGGTGTGCGTGACGTGTTACTGGGACGCGAACCCAAGGATTTTGACGTAGCGACCAATGCGTTGCCCGAACAGGTGCGCGAGCAGTTTCGCAGTTGTCACCTGATTGGCAGGCGCTTTCGTCTCGCCCATGTGCGGGTGGGGGCAGATATTATCGAAGTTGCGACGTTTCGTGCCGCGCCCAATGCTGACACCAGTGCTGATATCGGGCCTGATCATGGCACGGATAAAAAAAATGATCGGCACCGCACCGATAAAGACGGCCGCATCATGCGCGACAATGTCTACGGCTCGGTGGAAGAAGACGCTTGGCGCCGCGATTTCACGATTAATGCCTTGTATTACAACATCGACGATTTTTCTCTGGTGGATTATACCGGTGGCCTGGAAGATCTGAACGCGGGGCGGCTGCGGCTGATTGGCGATCCCGAGCAGCGTTACCGCGAAGACCCGGTGCGAATGCTGCGTGCAGTGCGCTTTGCCGCGAAACTGGGCTTTCGCATAGATGCTGATTCTGAAGCGCCGCTGTTTAAGCTGGGGTATTTGCTGGATGATATTTCATCCGCGCGGTTATACGATGAAACGGTCAAGTTGTTTATGGGCGGGTATGCGGTGCAGACTTTCGAATTGCTGCGGCATTACGGTTTGTTTGGACATTTGTTTCCCTATACCGAAGCTGATCTCGCGCATGAAGAAAGCCATTTCCCCTTAATGTTAGTGGCGCGTGCGCTCACCAATACGGATGAGCGGATAGCCGCAGGCAAAACCACCGCACCGGCATTTCTCTACGCTGCTTTATTATGGGGCGCCATGCGCACCCTCGCGCACCAAATGCAAGTGCAAGGTATGAATGAAGGCGAGGCATTGCAAGAGGCGGGTAATGTCATTGTGGCGCGTCAGGTGCAGCGTACTGCCTTGCCGAAACGCTTCAGTTTGCCGATGCGCGAAATATGGAATTTGCAACTGCGTTTAACGCAAATCACTGGCAAGCGGCCGTTTGTAACTTTGACCCACCCACGTTTTCGTGCAGCCTATGATTTCATGTTGCTACGCGCCGAAGCGGGTGAGGAAATTCAGGAGCTATGTGATTGGTGGACACGCTTCCAAATTGCCGAAGGTGATGAGCAGCAAGGCATGGTGAATGTGGCGCTCACTGGGGCGGCTGCAAGCACTGGAAAAAAACGTGCGCGTCGTTCACGCTCCAAATCAGGTAAAGCGGTGAGCGCATCCCAATCCGGTGAACCGGTCGAGTGATTCAGCCCGAAAAAATGCGTGTATACATCGGTCTGGGCAGTAATATTAATGACCCGATAGCGCAGATAAAAACCGCATTGGTAGCATTGAATGCTATTCCAGAAACATGCAACGTACAACATTCATCACTGTATCGCAGCACCCCGCTGACGCTGGATGTGAATGCTACTGCCCCATCGCAACCTGATTACATTAATGCCGTCGCCGCGCTTGATACGCGGCTTGAGCCAATGCAATTACTGGCAGAATTACAGGCGCTGGAGCAGCGTCAGGGGCGCACGCGCGGTGCGCAGCGTTGGGGGGCACGTACACTGGATCTTGACCTGTTACTGTATGCCGATTGGCAATGCAAGAGCGAGGAATTAACCGTGCCGCACCCGCGATTACATGAGCGCAGTTTTGTGTTGTATCCGTTGTTTGAAATTGCGCCGGATCTGCATGTGCCAGGGCGGGGCAGTGTGCGTGATCTGGCCGCACGCTGCCGGATTCATGATACATTATCCTGCTCTCCATTACGAATAGCCTGATCATGAAACCTGTAGAAATAAAACAAGCCGCACCGCGTTACATCGTTGTCGAAGGCCCTATCGGTGTTGGCAAGACCAGCCTGGTGAAACGGCTGGCAGAAACATTTGGCAGTGAGGTATTGCTGGAAGAGGCAGAGGCCAATCCTTTTTTGGAACGGTTTTATCAAAATCCACGCCAGGCCGCACTGCCTGCACAGTTATTTTTTTTATTACAGCGTGCACGCCAGATGCAGGGGTTGCGTCAGACAGATATGTTCCAAAGCGGTCGCGTAGCGGATTTTTTGATGGAAAAAGACCGGTTATTCGCTGAAGTAACGTTGGAAGATGATGAGCTGAAGCTCTATGATCAAGTATATCGACAGCTTACCCTGGATATTCCCGCGCCGGATTTAGTGATTTATCTTCAAGCACCTGTTGAAGTATTACTGGGGCGAATTGCCAAGCGCGGTCTGGGCTATGAGAAGTTAATTGAATCCGCTTATTTGCAGCGATTAGTCGATGCTTATGCACGCTTCTTTCACCATTATGGCGCCGCACCGTTGTTGATGGTGAATGCCGCCGCCGCCAACTTTGTCGACAATAATAAAGATTATAATGAGCTGGTTGAACACGTGCATGCCCGTCGCAGTGGGCGCCATTATTTCAACCCCTTGCCATTTCCCCTGGCCATTTAGCCGTAATTTGAAAGGATTTTTCTGATGGCCGCCACCGCCTCACAAATTACTATCAACACTCTGCGTCAGATGAAAATCAAAGGCGAAAAATTCGCATGCCTGACAGCCTATGATGCCAGTCTGGCGCATGTCGTGGATGCTGCTGGGGTAGAAGTAATCCTGGTGGGTGATTCATTGGGCATGGTCGTGCAGGGGCATGCTTCTACCTTGCCCGTCACCATGAACGACATGGTGTATCACAGCGCCTGTGTCGCGCGTGGACGCAGTCAGGCACTATTAATGACCGACATGCCTTTCATGAGTTATGCGACTGCTGAACAGGCATTGCATAATGCCGCGCGCTTGATGCAGGAGGGCGGGGCACACATGGTGAAACTCGAAGGCGGAGCGGTGCAAGTGGATATTGTGCGTCAGCTTACGGCGCGCGGCATACCGGTATGCGCGCACCTGGGTTTGCAGCCGCAATCCGTGCATAAACTGGGCGGATACCGTGTGCAGGGTCGTGATGTCAGCATAGCGCAAAAAATGCGTGAAGATGCACATGCGCTCCAGGAGGCAGGGGCAGATATGCTATTGCTGGAATGTGTGCCTGCAAGTCTTGCAGAAGAAATTACCAAAGCAGTGGATGTGCCTGTCATTGGTATTGGCGCGGGCGCCGGGTGTGATGCGCAAGTGCTGGTGTTATACGATATGTTAGGCATCACAGTCGGCAAGCGCCCTAAATTCTCCAAGGATTTTATGACGGGGCAACCCACACTTCAAGCGGCCATCGAGGCTTATGTGCATGCTGTAAAAAATGGCAGCTTTCCGGCTGCAGAACACACCTTTAGCTAATGCGCACAGTACGTACCATTACCGAATTGCGTGGCATGATCCACGTGTGGCGAAACAAGGGCGAGCGTGTTGCCTTTGTGCCGACCATGGGTAATCTGCATGCCGGACATATTCATCTCATGGCGCAAGCGGCGCATCGTGCGGATCGGGTCGTGGCAAGTATTTTTGTTAATCCCATGCAATTTGGCGTCAACGAGGATTTCACTACTTATCCGCGCACATTGGCCGCAGATAGTACTGTGCTGGCTGAAAATGGTGTGCATGCTTTATTTGTCCCGGAAGTGTCTGAAATATATCCGCGTGGCGCGGCGGCGGTGGCTCCTGCGCTTCCTGCGCCCGCCGCACTTGTGCTTCCCTGCACGGCGAATACTACGCGGGTCGAGGTGACGGGCTTAACGGATATTTTATGTGGCGCCTCGCGCCCCGGTCATTTTGTCGGTGTTGCCACCGTGGTTAATAAATTATTTAATATTGTACAACCTGATATTGCCGTTTTTGGTGAGAAAGATTATCAGCAATTATTGGTGATACGCCGTATGGTGGCGGATCTGTGTATGCCCATTACCATTCTCGGCGTGCCCACCGTGCGTGAGTCGGATGGTCTGGCCATGAGTTCGCGCAATGGCTATCTCACGGCGCAACAGCGTTCAGGCGCATCACGACTTTACCAGACATTGCGCGCCGTACATGAATATATCAATGGGGGTGTGCGTGATTATGCAGTGCTTGTCGAGCAAGGCATGCAATCATTGCGTGACGCCGGATTTACCCCCGATTATTTCACCGTGCGTCGCAGCCATGATCTGATGCCCCCCGAGCCGGGTGATAGCGATCTCGTGGTGTTGGCGGCGGCCTGGTCAGGCAACACGCGCTTGATAGACAATATAAAAATTGAAATCTGAATTTATGGACACTGCCTAATGCTGTCATCCCGAACGCGGAGAGGGATCTTCAGGATTTCTCGCTACGCTTCAATGTGCAGGGATGCACAAGTGCCGTGGGCGGGCGCTTCCGGCATCCTGCCTTCCGCGACACTAGCGCATCCATGCGCGTCGCATGGATGCGCAGGAGCGGCGAAATGACATGGCTCCTCAACATTTAACTTACGATTGAAAATAACCATGACAAATCTTGCTGCACTGATTTTTGATGTTGATGGCACCTTGGCCGACACGGAGCGTGATGGCCACCGCCCCGCGTTTAACGCAGCATTTGCTGAAGCCGGATTGGATTGGGATTGGACAGTTGACCTGTACGGCAAGCTGCTCCGCATTACCGGCGGTAAAGAGCGCATCCGTTATTACATTGATCACTACGCGCCGTCTCTACCTGCTACCGCGCTGAATAATCTGGACCAATTTATCCTGGGTCTGCACCTGGCGAAAAATCGTTATTACGCCCAATTACTGGCTCAGGGTAAGATTCCGCTGCGCCCGGGCGTGCGGCGCTTGCTGGCAGAGGCACGTGCGCAGGGTTTGCGTTTGGCGATTTCCACCACCACCTCGCCGGATAATGTTATTGCATTACTGGATCATACGCTGGGCAGCGAGAGTGCTTCCTGGTTTGAGGTGATTGCAGCAGGTGATGTAGTGCCCGCTAAAAAGCCCGCAGCGGATATTTATCACTATGCCATGCACGCCATGCGGCTTGAACCTGCGCAATGCCTGGCCTTTGAAGATTCCGAAAACGGATTTCGCTCCGCGCGTGATGCCGGTTTACGCACGGTGGTGACTGTCAACGAATATACCCATGATCATGATCTTTCGGGCGCGTTACTGGTGCTTGATCATCTCGGCGAGCCGCATCAGCCGTTGCAGGTTATTTCTGGCAATGCGCATGGTGCGACGTATGTGAATGTGGATTTACTGCGTCGCCTGTAAAGACTAACACCCGAGCCCCTTGCCACAGCCGGTCGTCCAGGACTGCGAGGCGTTTTCGGGCCGCTCCAGCCATTGCGTCGAAGCTCGTGTGAGACGGTGGAGGCTGGCTGGGTTATGGACTTGGCAATTGCAGCAGGTTTGACCCCCATCTTCAGCACCTTGTGCACCCTCGCGACGAGAGCTAATGGAAAGTCTGGGTCAAATGACAATCCATCCAGCATCAGGGATAATCAAGGTATGAGATTCACCCTGCTATCCCTGCTGCTTCTTATATCACCGCTGCTCCATGCGGGCGAGGTAAAAGTTGCTGTCGCCGCTAACTTTCTCAACACTCTGCAGGTGCTGGCACCTGTGTTCGAACAACAGAGCGGGCATCGTCTGCTGATCAGCGCCGGTTCTACGGGTAAGCTTTATACGCAATTGCATCATGGTGCGCCGCACGATGTGTTTCTTGCCGCTGATGATAAGCATCCTGCGCTTCTGGAAAAAGAAGGGTTGGTGATGCCGGGACGCCGTATCACCTATGCCGTGGGGCGTCTGGTGGTATGGAGTGGGCGATCAATGCCATCGCAAGAGGGCACGCAGATTTTTCAACAACCGGGTATTCGTCATATCGCCATTGCAAATCCTGCCACGGCGCCGTATGGCCGTGCGGCTTATCAGGTTTTAAATGCCATGGGTTTGTGGCACACATTAAAGCCGCGTATTGTGCAGGGTGAAGATGTGGGGCAGGTGTTTCAGTTCGTTGCATCGGCGAATGCGCAACTAGGTTTTGTGGCGTTGGCCCAGATTCTTAATCCAAAAAATATGTTTTCCAGAGATTATTGGCTGGTGCCAGAAGAGTTTTATGACCCTATCGTGCAGGATATGGTGCTGCTCAAGAAAGCAGAGAATAACAGCGCCGCTCACGCTTTTGTAGCCTTTATGCAGACTGCGCAGGCACGCTCAATCATTCAGCAAGCGGGTTACAGGATAAAATAACTTATGCCTCCTGAACTGGATCTTGCCCCGCTGTGGTTAAGTCTGCAACTTGCCAGTGTTACCACAGCGCTGTTGTTATTGTTTGCCACGCCGTTGGCGTGGTGGCTGGCTAACACCCGTGCGCGGAGTCGTGCCGTCATTGAAGCCATGGTGGCCTTGCCGTTGGTATTGCCGCCGACGGTGTTGGGTTTCTATCTATTGCTGGTATTGGGGCCGCACGGTGCATTGGGCGCGCCGTGGTTGCAGCTCACGGATACTACGCTCACCTTTACGTTCACCGGGCTGGTGATTGCCTCGCTGTTATATTCACTGCCGTTTGTGGTGCAGCCATTGCAGAATGCCTTTGAATCACTGGATCGAAAATCATTGGAAGTCGCGTGGTGCCTGCGCGCGTCGCCACTGGATAGTTTTTTCAGCGTAGTGTTGCCGCAGGCGCGGCGCGGTTATCTCACGGCAGCTGTGCTGGGTTTTACGCATACGCTGGGCGAGTTTGGAGTGGTGCTAATGGTCGGTGGCAATATTCCTGGCGAGACGCGGGTCATATCCATCGCCATTTATGATCATGTTGAGACCCTTGATTATGCCAGCGCGCATTGGCTTGCCGGGCTATTGCTGGTGTTTACTTTTGTTGTGTTACTGGTGGTTTATACGCTGAATCGACAGGCGCGAGTGCGGGTGATATGACGCGCCTGATTGCGCAATGTGATTTAATACACCCAGTTTTTCGCTTGCACGCACGGCTGGATATTCCGGCGCAGGGGATTACGGCGGTATTTGGCCGTTCTGGCAGTGGTAAAACCACGTTGCTACGTTGCCTGGCAGGATTGGAGCGCAGCGCAACGGGATTGATTTCCGTGAATGACAGGGTATGGCAAGAGTCCAGCAAAGGTATTTTTATACCCGTGCATCAGCGTGCCGTAGGCATGGTATTTCAACAGCCCTGTTTATTCCCGTACATGACGGTGCGTGCCAACCTCAACTACGGACTCACCCGCACGCCCTTATCAGAGCGCCGCATGCCGTGGGATCAGGTTATCGAAATATTGGCCATTGGCGCTTTATTGGAGCGTTATCCACAACATCTATCGCTGGGTGAGCAGCAGCGGGTGTCGATTGGGCGTGCAGTGCTGAGTAATCCATGTCTGTTATTGATGGATGAACCGCTGGCTTCATTGGATGCCCAGCGCAAAGATGAAATGCTGCCGTTTATCAAGCGACTGAACCGTGAAATGAATATTCCGGTGGTGTATGTCAGCCATTCGGTGCAGGAGATTGTGCAATTAGCAGATACGCTGGTGCTGGTGCATGAAGGACAAGCTACTGTTGCCGGGCCTATTCATGAAATATTTTCACGGTTAGGCCTCTATGAATATTTGGGTGAGGCCACAGGTGCGGTAATAGATGCGCATGTGATCGCACATGAAGCGGAATTTGATCTCCCCTGTCTGGAGTTTCATGGCAGACGGTTATACGTGGCCACTGTTGCACATGGCCAGTCACTAAACATCGGTGATGCGGTGCGTGTGCATATTCTGTCGCGCAATGTCAGTGTATCACTGGCGCCGCCGCAGGCACCGACGAGTGTACTTAATATTATTGAAGCGCGTGTGATAGAGATTGGTGCAGCGGCGCCCGGCCAGTCGGCGGTTGAAGTAAAGCTTGATGCGGGGTGTCTGATACTGGCAACGATTACGCGTAAGTCATTATATACACTTGCCTTGTCGCCGGGGCAACGTGTCTATGCTTCGATTAAAACGGTATCACTGCAATCATAGCAGTGCCGTCAGCGCAGGATGCCGGAAGCGACCGCTGCGGAGCCGAGCGACCAATCAACCTGCCTTAATTACCAGTGTTTGCCCGGCTTTGAGATTTTTGATTTTGGCAGCAGGATTCCATTTGCGTAATTCGGCAATACTCACATCCAGATGTGCGGCGATGCGCGTTAAGGTGTCACCGGGACGAATTTTGTAGCTGACGCGGCGAGCTTTTCTATCAGTGGTTGCCATGCTGGTGGATGACTTACCCTTGGCGCGGAACGTGGTTTTCGCTCTTACGATCAGGCGTTGCCCCGCTAATAGTTTTTTTGTGGGCGCTATTTTGTTTAATGTCGCAAGTTGTTGCGTGCTCATGCTATAGCGGCGAGCAACTTTTTGCAGTGTGTCACCACGTTTTACAATATGTGTGCTGCCTTTGCCCCTGCGTTTTAACCGATCTTGCTGGGGTGCCTGGTTGATCTGCGGCAATTCGGCAATACGCAACACGTAATGACCCAGATCCTGTGCGTGTACCGGAATCAGCAGATTGGTGCGGGCGTTGGCAATATTGCCGCTCAGCTTGTTAATCTCGCGCAATAATGTAGTAGTAGTGCCATAGAGGGTGGCAATTTTGCCGAGGGATTCACCTTTTTTGACCTCATGGCGTGTCCAGCGCACGCGCTTTTCCATGGGCAACGCGGCAAGCTTTTCTTTGAAGGTATCGATTTTTTCAACAGGTAACAGCAAATGATGCGGCCCATCGGGATCAGTGACCCAGCGGTTGTACCCCGGATTTAATTTATGTATTTCTTCGAGCGGAAGTTCCGCCAATTCGGCTGCCAGTGCCAGGTCAATTTGCGAATCCGCAGTGATGGTCGCCAGATAAGGTACATCAGGTATGGGTGTCAGCGTGACATTATATTTGGCAGGGCTAGCAACAATTTCACTGATGGCCAGCAACCACGGGACGTAAGCACGGGTTTCTTTAGGTAGATTGAGTGACCAGTAGTCGATAGGTTTACGCGCTGCACGGTTACGGTCAATCGCGCGTTGTACGGTGCCTTCTCCCGCATTGTAGGCCGCGAGAGCTAACTGCCAGTCACCGTTGAACTGGTCGCCGAGCTTCTGCAAATAATTCAGGGCCGCGTTGGTAGAGGCGTGAATGTCACGCCGACCGTCATACCACCAGTTCAGCTTCAAGCCATAATGACGTGCAGTGGAAGGGATAAATTGCCAGATGCCGGCCGCGCTGGCGTGTGAATGGGACAAGGGTTGGAAGGCGCTTTCCACAAAGGGCAGTAATGCCAACTCTGTGGGCATGTTGCGACGCTCTACTTCTTCTACAATGTGATACAGGTAAGGTGCGGCGCGCGCAATGGTTCTGTCCAGGTAATCCTGGCGTTTGGCATACCATTCCTTGCTGAGTTGCACGCGCGCATGGTCACGTCCCGGTATACTGAAACGCGCCCGAATACGTGCCCATAAATCCGGAATCGCATTGACATCTGCGGGATTTATTTGATTTGATGGAGAAGTGTTTAGGGCTGATTCAGCAACACTGTTGGGGTCAAGCGTGAGCTTGTGAGTTTTTTTGTTCTGCCGCTCCATGCGCGCCATTTCTGGATCACGATCCGTGTCCAGATCCGCTTCATTATCAATAATTGAGATGTTCGCAGGTGCGGGTTCAGACTCGGCGTCAGATTCGGCGACAATATCGTCCCAGATATCGGGCAGCTCTGCGGCACGAATTTCAATTCTGCTGTTTTTTTGTGCATTACTCGCCATCCCTTCTTTCATGGGTGCCGGTAACGTAGGAATTGTCATGGCCGTCGCGGTGCCGTGTGCAGCAACAGGCACCGCAGGGCCCGGTAAAGCGGGTGCGGAACGCGATGGAGAGGTTTGCTGTGCCGCGCAACCCCCCAGGGCCAAGCTCAGGATTAATACCACAACGCTGGACAAACATACGCCATCCGTGTCGCCAGAGAGCCGCTCCAGCGCGCCCTGCGACCGGTGAGTCTGGTTTTTCTTTGTGGCCATGTTTGTATCCATTAAGCCGTCACTCCAATCCGGTTGCCCCGGTTTCTATGCAGGGATTATATCGTTATACGCCGCTATCATCCAGCGTATCTTTCCAATAACGAAGAACAGCAAACACGTCCTGTTGGGTAGTGAGCCGTCTTTCTGCAAAATTTTCCGCTGCCACTATTACGTTGCCTGTCCGACACCGCAGGAAAGGATTGGTGCGCAATTCAAGCTCCAGAGTCGAGGGGACGGTGGGTTGTCCGTGAGCCCAGCTGCGTTTGGCTTCAAATAAACGAGTGCGAATATCCGCATTGCCTGGTTCTACCTTCATCGCAAACTTCAGGTTGGCGAGGGTGTATTCATGAGCGCAGTACACTAATGTATTTTTCGGCAGCGCGGCGATTTTCTTGAGTGATTCGTACATTTGTAACGCTGTACCCTCAAACAGGCGCCCACAACCCGCGCCAAACAACGTATCACCACAGAACAGCATGTGGTGACCATAATAGGCGATGTGCCCCCTGGTATGGCCGGGGACTGCCATTACAGTGAATGATAGCTTATCGAAGGGGAGGGAGATGTAATCTCCGTCACACATTGGGTGTGTAATGCCAGGCATCCGTTCCTGCTCAATTGCTGGCCCATAGACGGGAATTTTGTAGCGTTTAAGCAACTCCTCCACACCCCCTGTGTGGCGGTCATGATGGTGGGTGAGCATAATTGCTACAGGCGTAATGGACAGTTCAGTGAGTGCATCAATCACTGAACCGGCCTCCCCGGGGTCGATAATGGCCGCCTGTTTCGGTGAGTTTTCATTACAAATCAGCCAGATATAGTTGTCTATAAAGGCTGGGACAGCTAGTACATTGGTCATGCTTAGAGAGGCAAATGAGTGGTCAAACATCGATTATAGGTTTCATGCTGACAGGGATTGATGCCAGGGTCAACGGCCAAATCTGGCATATCTTTAGCAAAGCAGGGTATGCTACGCCCAGAAATCTGCCAGGAATGAGATCGGAAACGGCATGAGTGAGACAAGTAATTCCTTGAAATCGTCTACGGTTCGCAATGAGTTGCGCGCCTGGCACCTGCACGGGGCAGGACATATGCTCCTGGAAGCTGAGCTGGTGCAGATGGATGACGTGCTGCAAAACCTGTTTGGCTACCACCTGCTGCAAGTGGGGCGGCCGCATGATGAAGATTTGCTGGCCTCCAGTCGTATTTCGCATCGTATTGTACTTGATGATGACATTGAGCGTGGTGATTGTTCCGCCACAATCTTGCGTGGCGCACCCGATGAATTACCGATCGCGTCTGACAGTATTGATGTAGTGGTTTTGCCGCATACCCTGGAATTTGAGCAGGATCCGCACCGGGTTTTGCGTGAAGTCGAACGTGTGCTGATTGCAGAAGGCCATGTGGTGATATTGGGTCTGAATCCGTGGAGCATGTGGGGAGTGGCTCGCTGGGTGCGCCGTCGCCAGGGTGCTGCTCCGTGGAGCGGTCGCTTTCTAGGGTTAATGCGTGTTAAAGATTGGTTGGCCTTGCTGGGTTTCGACATTATACTCACGCGCCAATATTTTTTTCGGCCACCATTACAGCGGGAAGGTTTGATGCGCAAACTGATGTTCATGGAAAAAATAGGCGCTCGTTTGTGGCCACACCTGAGTGGCGCCTATCTGGTGGTGGCGAAGAAACGTGTCACCACCCTCACACCCATTAAGCCGCGCTGGAAGCCGCGTCGCAGCCTGATGCCCGCGCCCGCCAAGCCGTGTACGCGGAGCCAGCGATTGAATGCCGGAAGCGATCGCCGTGCATAGCGCAAAAGATACGGTACGTATTTATACTGACGGCGGTTGTCGCGGCAATCCTGGTCCCGGTGGATGGGGCGTGTTGTTACGCTATAAGGATCATGAAAGAACCTTATACGGCGGCGAGGTGATGACGACTAATAATCGCATGGAATTAATGGCCGCCATTATGGGGCTGGAGTCGTTGTCACGGCCTTGCAAAGTACACTTGACGACGGATTCACAATATGTGAAAAAAGGTATCACCGAGTGGATCGCACAGTGGAAAAAACGCGGCTGGAAAACAGCGGCAAAAGAGCCTGTGAAAAATGAAGATTTATGGCGACGCCTTGAAATCGCCGTGCAACGGCACGAGGTTGACTGGCATTGGGTGCGCGGCCATTCCGGCCATGTAGAAAATGAATTGGTTGATACTTTAGCTAATCGCGCCATGGATGAATTAACAGCTAATCTTCGGACGTAAATAACGTATGCGACAAATTATACTGGACACTGAAACCACGGGATTAGACCCTGCGCGCGGCCATCGCATTATCGAAATTGGTTGCGTAGAGTTGGTGAACCGGCGTTTGACGGGTAACCATTATCACCAATATCTCCAGCCCGACCGCGAAGTAGATGCGGGCGCTTTTGAAGTGCATGGCATCAGCGATAAATTCCTCGAAGACAAGCCACGGTTCCGTGATGTAGTAAATGAATTTATAGCCTTTGTCAAAGGCGCAGAACTTATTATTCATAATGCGCCTTTTGATGTGAGCTTTATCAACGCCGAGCTTAATGCGCTCGGGCAAATGTATGGCAAAGTCATCGACCACTGTACCGTGGTTGATACCCTGGCGATGGCGCGTCAACTTCATCCGGGACAGAAAAACAATCTCGACGCCTTGTGCAAACGCTACAGCATTGACAACAGTCAACGTGACCTGCACGGCGCATTGCTTGATGCCGAAATCCTGGCAGATGTATATCTTGCGATGACCGGCGGGCAGGCCACCTTGTTGCTGGATGGTTTGCAGGAACGGGGTCGCGGCCATGTCACCGCTCCCGTAGCGCGTCAACTTGATGCAGCGCGTCCGCGCTTGAGGGTAATTCATGCGCAAGCTGAGGAGTTGGCACTGCATGCCCAGCGCCTGACTGCCATAGACAAGGAAAGTGCAGGCAACTGCCGCTGGAAAAAAGACCATGGTGTATTATAAGCCATTGAAAAAGAAAATTTTATTTTCTCCCCATAAGATACTTGTTGTGCCGGTCAGTTATTACTTGGCAAATGCTGGCAAGTCACGTATTTTAGTGTAGATAAAGGTTGGGGGTAGGCTGGCAAAACACGGTTTTTTATGGGCATGCTGGCCTTCCTCGTGCTGATGCGTCAAACATGTCAGGTGGCAGGTGGGAGGTGATTATGAATTACAGCGTCACGATGAAAGCATTTCTGAAAAGACCCCAACTATGGGTCTATGGCATCAGTGTGGTTATGCTGGCCGCCGGTTGTTCAACCGCTCCCAAGGTGGCGCAACCCACCGATAGTCTGCCGCCACTGACTGCAGAAGCAGAGACGGCGGAAGCCAAACCGCCTGTGCTGCAGCCTGTCGCCAGCGTGATCCCTGCGGATGCCTTGAGCGCTGACCGTATGGTATTAGCCGCTACCTTTGGGCATGACAAAGTAGTGCGCTACATGCTCGATCATGGCGTAGATCCCAATACCAAAGATTTATTTGGTAATGCAGGTTTGATCGCGGCGGCTGGTGCCGGTCAAGCAGATATTGTAGATATGCTGTTAAGCGCTGGCGCCAATGTCAATGCGCAGACCAGTGAAGGGCACACAGCCTTGATGGGCGCAGTAGAAAAAGGCGATATGCGCATTGTTCAGGTTTTGTTCAAGGCGGGCGCCGATGTGAATGCCAAGAATAACAAAAACGAGCCAGCGTTGTTTCCTGCCGTGCAAACCGGAAATCTGCGCCTGGTAGAGACACTGCTATTAGCAGGCGCGGAAACCAATATTGCAAATACCCGGCCTATGACTAGCAACGATAGCGGTTATACACCCTTGATGTACGCCGCACGCCATGGCTTAGTCGCTACTGATGGTGCGTGGGTCGACATTGTGCTTGCCTTGCTGGCTAAAGGCGCTGATTCAAACCTGCGCAGTCACCACGGTGCCACCGCGTTGAGCATTGCGGAGCGTAATGGCTATGCCGATATCACTGATGCCTTGCGTGGCGCAGGCGCAAGAAAAGAAACGGTATATACCAGTCTGACGATAGATGATGCGCTGATCAAAGCTTCTAAAAATGGCGATTTTTCCAAAGTACGCCAATTATTCACCGAAGGCGCGCAGGCGAACGTCAAGAATCGTTTGGGTGTTACTCCGTTACTGGCTGCCGCCATGGGCGGGCATACGGCGATTGTGCAGATGCTGGTTGAGCACGATGCTAAAGTAAACGCCGTGCCGGCCGGGCTGCGCGAGTGGGCCTTGTCTGCCGCGCGCATTGCGCTGGATGAAGAGGAGATCACCCAGGCTGCCGCGCGCGGCGATACCGCACTGATTATTGCCGTGCGGCAAGGCCACACCGATACAGCGCGTTATCTGCTGGATCACGGCGCAGATATAAATCGTGTTAATCGCCAAAATGAATCAGCATTGTTTGTGGCCGCTGAATTAGGCCGGACGGACATCATCCGCGCGTTGTTGAGTAAAGGCGCTGACCCGAATGCCACTGAGAAAGAGAATCGCACCAGTTCATTTACTGTAGCGTTAAGCACTATCGGCAGAAACACCGTGTTGATTAAAGCCGCGCAGAATGGCCAGACTGAAGTTACACAGATTTTGCTGGAAGTCGGGGCTTTGCCTAATACCGCTGGTTTTTTGGGTAAAACTGCGCTGTTCTGGACGGCAGAACGTGGTCACTTGGGCGTTGCGCAAGCACTGCTTGAAAAGAATGCCGATCCTAATATCAAGGATGTGTCGGGGCGCACGCCACTGATGGTTGCTGCAGGCAATGGTAATGCCAAGCTGGTGGAAGCGTTGATTAAAAACAAGGCTGATGTAAATGCCCGAGAAGGTTCAGAGTTGAGCGCGCCTAGTAGTATGTTTGGTGTGTCGGGCGCCACGGCGTTGATTCATGCCGCGCGTGCGGGGCATACCGATGTGGTGAAGCTGCTGCTTGCAGCGGGTGGTGATGCCACGGCTACTGACAGCAACGGCATTAATGCGCTCAAAGGTGCGGAAAGTAACGGCCATGCCAGCGTTGTTGCAGTATTGAAAGCGGCGGGTGCCTGATGGAACATTCACTACATACATTAGGGCACTTCTAAAAATTCAAATCCCCGTCATTCCCTGCCACCCTCGCGAAAGCGGGGGGAAGGCGGGAATCCAGAATTATTAGAGGCGCCCATTAGCGCGTCTATTTCGAACGAAGTGAGAAATTTTTGTGATCGTTACAAAAACCCTTAATAGATGATGGAATAGATGACGGAAAAAGTTGTAATGACAGGGGTCGTGATTGCGACCTACCTGCTGATGTTACTTGCCTTTTACCGGCCGCAGCAGCGCACTTTTCATATCTACACCATGGTGTTTATCATGTTGTTTGATCTAATGGTGCCGGTGTATATTTTTTTACGGCGCGACTGGTATGTGCGTCTCTTTGAACATGGCGATATTATGTCTTTTCTGGTATGGATGCATTTTATCATGCCGCTGGCACTATATATTTTATACATTTTCCAGATTCTCGCTGCACGCAAATTGCTGCAAGGCGATGCCGATGGCAGCGGACGTATAGATCATCGTGGTCAGGCAAAAGCGATATTGGTGGTGAGGGCGCTGACGATTTTCACCGGTGTGTTATTGATTGAGCCAGATCCGGCGTGATCCCTGATATAATCCGGATCCAGCCATCTTTTAAAAACCAAACGGAGATTGAGATAATGAAAAAAGCCCTACCCGTAGTTGCCATGTTCATTATCCTGATCGGCGGTTGTGATATGAAAAATAATGAGAACGAAAAACAGGAAACATCAACAATGACAGATACAAAAATGACTGAGCTTGTAAAAACCGATACCAAAGTAGGCGCTGGCGCAGAAGCAGTTAATAACAAGCTGGTGGTTGTGCATTATACCGGTTGGCTTTATGACACCAAGGCAGACAAAAATCGTGGCGCGAAATTTGACAGCTCGGTCGATCGCGGTCAGGCGTTTGATTTTATGTTGGGTGCAGGCCAGGTTATTAAAGGCTGGGATCAAGGCGTGGCAGGCATGAAAGTGGGTGGTCAGCGCACCTTGATTATTCCCCCTGAAATGGGTTACGGCACACGTGGCGCAGGCGGCGTGATTCCACCGAATGCAACACTGATGTTTGATGTGGAGTTGCTTGACGTAAAGTGAGTTGTGCTTGTGGTGCCATTTCAAAGAACCGAAATAAATGTAGGATGGGTTAGCATTTATGCGTAACCCATCACCATCAAGCGTTGCCTAGCAACACAACCTATTTTTGACTGAGTCTGCCGAACTATCCGCCACGCATCCTGATCCCTTCGACAGGCTCAGGGGGAACGGGGGGGCAAAACAGTATTGGGTCATCCCCCTCTTTGACAAAGGGGGGGCAGGGGGGATTTCATGTCATTAAACACCAACCTCCTCTATCAAGACCTCACTCCGGATCGGCTGCTCAACGCTATTGAAAGCCTTGGCTATCAGTGCGATGGCCGTGCGCTTGCGCTTAACAGCTATGAAAATCGCGTTTATCAGATCGGCATTGAGGGTGACGTGCCGATTATCGCCAAGTTTTATCGGCCGAATCGCTGGTCGAATGCTGCGATTCTCGAAGAGCACGCGTTTGCACTGGAACTTGCCGAGCATGAACTGCCAGTGGTGGCGCCACTGCCTGATGATGCAGGCCGCACGTTGCATGAGTTTGAAGGTTTTCGCTTTGCCCTGTTCCCGCGCTGCGCGGGACGCACTCCTGAGCTTGATGATCCCGATACGCTGGAATGGATGGGCCGTTTCATAGCGCGCATCCATTCAATAGGCGCGCTAAAACCGTTTGTGCATCGTCCCATCGTAAACATTGAGAGCTTTGGTATTGAGCCTTATGCTTTTATCCTGGAATATAATTTTATCCCCGTCGAGTTACAGCAGACCTATCGCAGCGTGATGGATGACGTGCTGTTGCGGGTGCGCCGCTGTTTTGCCCAGGCGCCGGATGTCGCGTATATACGACTGCATGGTGACTGCCATCCCGGCAATATATTATGGTCGGTCACTCCCGGCACGGCGGCTGGGCCGCATTTTGTTGATTTTGATGATTGCCGCAGCGGACCCGCGATACAGGATATCTGGATGCTACTGTCTGGCGAACGTGCCGCCATGAACACCCAGCTCATGTATATCATGGAAGGTTATAACGAGTTTTGTGATTTCAATCCCGTGGAGCTACATCTGGTTGAGGCACTGCGTACGCTGCGCATCATACACTATGCAGGGTGGCTGGCGCGCCGCTGGGAAGATCCCGCATTCAAGATGAGCTTTCCGTGGTTTAATACGCAACGCTATTGGCAAGATCATATACTTGCGCTGCGCGAGCAGATGTCGCTACTGGATGAGCCACCCTTGACGTTGCCCGGTTTTTTGTAGGGAGGGTAGCCCGTTCGCCCTAAGCAGCCCGCGCAGCGGGCGTATCGAAGGGTTGAAACCTGCCAACTGCTGGATTTAGGTTTAACGCTATCCAGGGAAAATCACCACCCCATCACCGGGTTGCCATGGTGGCCGTTTTGTCATTACTGAAGTGAATAGTGTCGAATTGAGCATGGACTCAAGCCGGCGCCGTAATTCAGTATAAGGGGCGTTAGCAAACCAATTTGCATCAACCTGCGCAAACTGCCGCACAAACGGCATAATGGCGATATCAGCCAGTGTGATGCGCTCGGCCAGCAAAAAACGCTGGCGCTGTAGTCTGCTTTCCAAATCCCGCAGAAATATCTCGCCTTGCGTTCTATAATGTTCCAGTGAATATTCAGTATGGTGGGCTGAGTATTTATAGTGATCCAGATGTTGCTTGAACACATGATCATTTTCATATATCAACTGAGCCGCCTCGTCACGTAACGCAGATTCATTTTTACATAGCCAGTCCTGCGGGTCATAAATTGCAAGCGCCCAAAGCATAATCTCAAGGCTTTCTTCGAGTACTTTACCGTTGGGTAATACCAGCACCGGCACGGTGCCTTTCGGCGAATGAAGCAACATTTCCTCGGGCTTGTTACGCAACGCGACTTCGCGCAACTCAACAGAAATACCGCTATAAAGAAGCACCATTCGTGCGCGCATGGCATATGGGCAGCGGTTAAATGAATAAAGCGTAGGAAAGGCAGGCTGTACGTGTTGCTGCATGGTAGCGTGCGCTGTGCGCACCAGAAGTAGGTGCCTCCAGGCACGACTCACCCGTTACTCCAGCCGTTCTGCCAGAAATGCCTGAGTTTTTTCCCACGCATCCTCTGCCAGTTTTTTGTTGTAGATGCGGTTGAGCGGGTTGGTGAAGCCATGTTCAGCGTCATAAGGGATGACGCTGAACGGTGCATCTGCGGTACGCATGGCGTCCTGGTAGCCTGCCACATGCAGCGGACTGACCCACGGATCATTCTTGGCAAAAATGCCCAGCACTGGGCCTTTCAAGGTGCGCAAGGCTTTCACGTCAGTGCTCATGGGGCCGTAGTAAATCACCGTGGCGGCGACAGCCTCGGGGTCTTGCAGCGCCGCCCACAGTGCTTGGGCGCCACCAAAATCCCAGCCAAAGGTCGCTAATGTGCGCCCCGGTGCCTTGAGATAGGCCAGACCCGCTTTGAGGTTGACGTTAGCCGATTCCTGGTCGATGGATGTCATGATACGTGTCGCGCTGGTCGGCTCGTTGGAATAACGGCCATCGTACAAGTCCACCACCAGGGCACGGTAGCCGATGGCGGCAAAGCGCTCGGCCCAGCTTTTGGCGTAATCACCCAGCCCGCGCCGGTCATGGATAATCAACACGCCGCGCTTGGCATTTTCCGCGCCGATGACATAGGCATTAAAGGTGGTGCCGATGGCAGTGCGCAACTCCAGAATGCGGCCAGCGGGGGCGGGCGCTGGAATAGCGGCAGGCGGCGGTGGCGGTTCGCTGGCCGGTAACGTATCAGCGGCCTGTAGCGCTGCCATGAAGATGCCGGACATCGCCAGCAGAAACACCATTAATAGTCGTATCGAATATCGCAACATGAGCTGCCTTTTGATATTTTTAAACATCATTACCTTGAATCTTACAGGCATGCATATCTAATGCTATCTAAGGGTGTGTTTCACACCCTCTACTACCCTGCGTGAGAGGTCTGGGGAGAGGGTGATTGACACGCCGAAAACAGATTTTTGGAATGTCCCCACAATACCATGTGTCACAGGCAGAGACAATTAGACAGCATCAGATTTAAGTCGGCATTTCATGAGAAATTGTCAGTAGTGTCCGGCAACTTTGCTCAGACGGTTATGTAACAACATGATCCAGCATAGGAAATAGCATGTTTATGGGTGTCACCGACTTGGGCGTGAGTTCTCTGTGAAACTGGGGTTTTCCCCCAGGAGTTCCCCATCATGTATTCAGGCCAATGGGTGTTCGCACAACTTATGGAGCATTTACCCCTGCACACATCCCGTCGCTGTATGCAGCGTTACCCGTCTAAATATCCCACCAAGACTTTTTCACATCTCGATTTAGAACTATAGGGAGGGTAATTCCGGTTCGCCGCAAGAACGCAGGATTTCTGCATGGGTGGCGTCGCGCAGTCGGATGGCGGCGGACCAGTCATTGCCTTGGGGCGTGACGGGCGCATTGATGGTGATGCTGATCGAACCCCGGCGCGGCAACCATTGGCCCGAACGCAGTATCGAGCGGGTGCCGCGAATGGCAATCGGCACTACCGGCATGCCTGCCTGGGCGGCTATCACAAATGCGCCCATGCGGAATGGCAGCAACCCGGGCATGCGCTGAAAGGTACCCTCGGGGAAAAAGGCCAGCGACTGGCCGGAACGCAGGGTGTGCAGTAGCCCTTTTACATCTGCTACGCTTTGTTCAAAGTCAAAGCGCTCGACAAACTCTGCGCCGATACGCTGCAGATATAGCCGGGGAATCAGGTGCTCTTTTAATTCCCGTTTGGCGACAAAGCTGAACTGGCGGGGTAGCGCCGC
>JANOOA010000032.1:0-3534 GCA_031421115.1 Gammaproteobacteria bacterium
TATAAGCCGCTCATGTTGGATAATCCTCCCCCCAGCACAATCACCTGCGGGTCAAGAATATTAATGACACTGGCCAGCGCACGCGCCAGTCGCGCTGCATAACGCTGCAGGGTTGCCACGCATTGCACATCATCACCTCGTGCTGCCTGTAGCGCAATGTCATGTGCCGTCAATGCACAGCCCGTCACGTTCAGGTGATCGACCGCCAGGCCGGGGCCAGATAACCAGGCTTCAATACAACCGGTTTTACCGCAGTAGCAAGGTCGGCCGGGCAATTCATCAGCCGCAGGCCACGGCAACGGATTATGCCCCCATTCACCGGCAATAGCATTCGGCCCGGCCAGCACACGGCCATTCACTACAATACCCCCGCCCACACCCGTGCCCAGAATCACACCGAACACGACAGGCGCGCCCGCTGCCGCGCCATCGGTAGCTTCAGACAAGGCAAAACAATCCGCATCATTCGCTACCCGCACCGCACGCCCCAACGCAACGGCCAGATCACGATCCAGCGGCTTACCATTCAGACACGTGGAATTGGCATTTTTGATCACACCCGTCGCTGGCGACAGCGCTCCCGGCGAGCCAACACCGACGCTACCCCGTACGCCCAACTGACGTTCAATACCCGTCACAAGATCAACCACGGCACGCAACGTCGCCGCATAATCACCCTGCGGCGTAGCCACTCGCCGCCGCGCAAGAGTCTGCCCTGCGTCATCCAACGCAATCGCTTCAATTTTAGTCCCGCCCAGGTCGACACCGATACGTACTGTGGACATCAATTGTAACCTGGTCAGGTTTATGGAGTGTTTAATTTTGCAGGATTAGGAATAGTGCTGCGCACCTGATCAAGCTGCCCGCAAATCATGCGTGCGCCTTCAAGAATGCGGGGGGTTGGACGGGTGATTAAATCTGGGCGTATCGCAAACAAACGGCCTTTCTTCACGGCCTGCAACTGCGGTAAGCGGCGCCACTCATCCAGCCACGGCGCACGCCGCTCGCCAGCGCTACTGACCATAATCACTTGTGGGTCAGCCACCATCACCGCTTCGGCATTAACCTCAGACGCCAATGCTGACACTTCGGCAAAAATATTTTTACCGCCACACAAGTTAATAACATTGCTGATCAGGTGCGCGCCATTCACTGTCATCAAGGGACGATTCCAGATCTGGAAGAACACGCTGATGGGGCGACGTTCAGCATATTGGCTGCGTAGTCGTGCATGCTCTGCACGAAACGCTGCGACCGCCGGACGCGCGGCAGGCTCGGTGCCCGCCAACTTCCCCAAGGCTTCAATATCCACCGACACATCTTCCAGACGACGCGGCTCACTGGCGTACACCACCAGACCGAGTTGCTGAAGCTTTTCAAGCTGCGGCCTGGCGTTGCCACTGTCCCACGCCACAATCAAATCGGGACGCAAGGCGACGATGGCTTCAAGGTCAAGATTATTGGCATCGCCAACGCGGAGAATCGCGGAGGCCGCTGCCGGAAAATCACTGTGGCTGACAACGCCTACGACATACGCCCCTGCCCCGGCAGCAAACAGATTTTCTGTGGTATGCGGCGCCAGGCTGACAATGCGCCGCGCTGGTTTAGATAGCGTTACCGTGTGACCTACGCCATCTTTTACGCTAATGGCTGCTTGCGCAGCATTCACAGATATGCCCGTGCAAAGCAGGCAGGTAACGACTAAACGAAATAACAGGGGGATGGGGTATCGCATCATATCCTTAATCGAATTTTTATAAAGGTCCCTATTATAGCGGCCCATGTTTGTGAATTCCTGAAGCTCATTATCGGCATGTGTTTGGTGCTCCCATGTCATTCCGAGCAACCTTCAACCCCCGCGAAAGCGCGGGGAATCCGATCCACAGAGATGGGGATCCTTATAACTTCTGCGCAATCGCCCGCTCAACAGCACTGACGATCTGCGGGTTATCTGGGGGAGTGGGGCTGGTGAAATCAGCAATCACCTTGCCGTTACGGTCGATGAGATATTTGTGGAAATTCCATTGCGGGTAACTGTCGTTGCTCTGACGTGCCAACTCACGGTAGAGCGGGTCAGCGTGATGGGAGGCGACCTTGGTTTTTTTGAACATGGGGAATTTAACTTTATAGGTGGCGTCACAAAAATCCTTGATGGCCTTATCATCCCCCGGCTCTTGCTCGCCGAAGTCATTGGCAGGAAAACCCAGCACGTAAAACCCTTGATCTTTGTAACGCGCATACATGGCTTCCAGCGCAGTATACTGCTTGGTGAAGCCACAAAAGCTCGCAGTGTTCACCATCAACAATACTTTGCCTTTATAGGTCTGGCAAAGATTAACGGGGATTTTTCCACCCAAAGGAATCACGTTAAATTGCAATGCGGCAGGACACGTCTCACTTTCGACAGCTTGCGCGCCCGAGGCAACAGGCGTGGCGGCATGTGCCATGCTCAACAATCCCATGCCAGATGCCAGTGTCAAAAGCAGTTTTTTAAGCATGGGCACATCCTCCTATTTAACGACGGAAAGGGACTTATCCAAGGCATAGATAGTAAGCCAGTTACAGTTGGACTTCGCAATATTAAACTTAGTTCCACACCTCTTTATACCTGAAATATTACATTAATTCTTATAACACATCATTGATAATATTAGACATCATCCCCATACCAATACTACCATCACCAATACACCCGCTTCCGCCAGTTCACACATCGCACCCAAGGTGTCGTCCGTGACGCCACCAATACGCTGCATCATCATGCGACGCATTAAATAACCCCCCAACAATAACAATAGTAGCAGTAAAATACCGCCCCATGACACGAGGAACAAGGTGCCGGCGACAACGGCCAGCAGCGTCCACATTGCGCCTTGACGCGGCATGTGCGCGGCGCGTTCTGCTCCAATGGCATCCAGACTGACATACGGCGTGGTCATCAGCAGCGCCACCATTGCAGCACGGCCCATCACCGGCGCCAGCAAAAAAATCTCCAGCGCCGATTCTGCTGCCAGCACGGAGAGCGCCGCAAATTTCATGATGAGCGCGATCATCAACACCAACATTGCCACCGGGCCACCGCGCGGCTCACGCAAAATTTCCAGGGTGCGCTGGCGATCCGCATGACCTTCGGACCAGGCGTCGGCGCTGTTCGCCAAACCTTTCAGGTGTATGCCGCCAGTAATCAGCGTCCATACCACCAGCAACAACGCGGCCTGCACACCTGGGTCTGTATCGGCCAATAACCAGTGCAGCAATACCAGCACCAATCCGATCAGGAAACCCACCAGCGGATAAGTGTCGACCGAACGCCCCCAATCCTGCGGGGTGGGATAAGGCTGCGGCGGCACCGGAATGCGCGTGAGCAGTTGCAGAGCCAGCCAGAAAGGCGCAAACATTACAAGACTCCCGCATGAAACAACAGGGTGGGCAGAGCTTGCTCGCCATCACTTTCGACCCGAATCCGGGTAATGCCGGCATGGGGAACAGCGAGGCGAAATACGCGCTGCAAGGGCATGTCGAGCACATGCCGCA
>JANOOA010000033.1:0-10900 GCA_031421115.1 Gammaproteobacteria bacterium
TTGCCGTGTTTGGTTACCAGCACATCGTCTTCAATACGAATGCCGATGTTCCACCATTTTTTTGGCACGTTGGTGCTGCCTGCCGGAATGTATAAACCCGGCTCCACCGTGAGCACCATGCCGGGTTCGAGGGCGCGCCAATCCGCCCCAGCTTTGTAATCGCCCACGTCATGCACATCCATGCCCAGCCAATGGCCGGTGCGGTGCATGTAAAACTGCCGATAGCTTTCATCTTTAATGAGCTGTGCGGGTTTGCCACTGAGCAATTCCAATTTGACCAGGCCGGCGGTGAGCACGCGCACCGCCGCCTGGTGCGGCTCGTTCCAGTGGTTGCCGGGGCGCACTTTGTCGATGGCCGCATATTGCGCGGCCAGCACCAGTTCGTAAAGCGCCTTTTGCTCCGGGCTGAACCGCCCATTCACCGGAAAGGTGCGGGTGATATCAGCGGCGTAGTAATTAAATTCCGCGCCGGCATCAATCAACAGCAACTCGCCGTCATTGAGGCGTGCATTGTTATCGTTATAGTGCAGTGTGCAGGCGTTGGCGCCACCACCGACGATAGGATTATAGGCAGGAAACCGGCAACCTTCGCGCACAAATTCATGCAGCAATTCGGCCTCAATCTGGTATTCCATCATGCCGGGTTTGCAGGTCTGCATGGCACGGCGATGCGCCGCCGAGGACACCGCCGCCGCGCGTCGCATCGCAGCCACTTCAGCAGTGCTTTTGAACAAGCGCATTTCATGCACCGGCTCGCTCAGTGATGAAAATACCACGGGGGCACGCACACCACTGCGTGACTTGCCACGCACCCGGTTAATCCAGCCCAATAGTTGCGGATCAAACGCCGGTTGGCGACCCATGTCATAAAACACCGTGCGGCGGTTCTCCAGCAGGCCCGGCAGGATGCTATCAAGCTCGTTAATTGGATAAGCTTCGTCTGCGCCATACAGTGTGCGCGCGCCTTCTTGACCCGCGCGCACGCCATTCCAGATTTCCATTTTGGGGTCGCGTTCACGGCAAAACAGGATATATGCGCACTGCTTGCGCCGACCTGGCACCAGCACCGCCACTGCGTCTGGTTCGGCGAAACCGGTGAGGTAATAAAAATCACTGTCGGGACGGTAGGGGTATTCACTGTCACGGTTACGCAACGCCTGCGGCGCGGCGGGCAGAATCGCCACGCCATCTTTGCCAATGTGACGCATCAAATGTGTACGACGCCTGGCGAATTCTTGTTTATCCATTTAGGAACCTGTTGCGTTTCATTGGGCTTAGGGGAATCACAGTGTAGCGCCCACAGTTCTTATTTTTCCACCCCACGCCCCACCATCACCGTCACCATTTTGTCTGGCTGAATGCGGCGTTTGAAGGCGTCCTGGATTTGCGGCAGGGTTACTGCCTCCATGTGACCAATAAAAGTGTCGAGGTAGTTGAGCGGCAGGTTATAAAAACCGATCATGCCGATGTAGCCGATGATTTCTTTGTTGGTGTCGATGCGCAGCGGAAAACCGCCGGTGATGTTCTGTTTGGAGGCGTGCAGCTCTTTGGCGGTGGGGCCTTTGGCGACGAAGTTGGCCAAGACGTCACGCACTACTTGAGTAGCTTCGGCGGCTTTTTCGTTACGGGTTTGCAGGCCGAGCGTGAAGGGGCCGCGGTCACGCATCGGCGCAAAGTAGCTGTAAACGCTGTACGACAGGCCACGCTTTTCGCGGATTTCTTCGCTCAGGCGTGAGACTAAGCCACTGCCGCCCAACGTGTGATTGCCGACGTACAGGGCGAAATAATCTGGATCAGTGCGATTAATGCCGGGTTGGCCGACAAGAATGTGGGTTTGCGCCGAGGGATGCTCAATGGTAATGGTTTTGGCAGCTTCCAGATCACGCACACGTGGCAACGGCGGCGGAACGTCGCCTTGCGGCAGACCGCCCGCCAGCGTTTCAGCCAGCGCTTGCGCCTGGACGCGATCCAGCGCGCCGACGATGGCGATGATGGCGTTGTTCGCCACATAGTAACGGCCATGATATTTAACTGCATCATCACGTGTTAAGGTGTTAACGGTTTCTTCGGTGCCGAACGGCGGCGCGCCATAGGGGTGATCACCGTATACGGCTTTGCCAAAGGCCAGGGCAGCAATTTGTTCGGGCGATTCTTTCTGCTGACGCAAGCTGATTAACATGCGCTTGCGTTCCCGCTCAAAGCTGTCTTGCGGAAAAGTGGGTTGACGCAGAACCAGCGCCATGACATCCAGCGCAGGCTTTAATATCTCAGGCTTGCTCAAGCTGCGCAGGCTGACCGTCGCCATTTCACTGTCGGTATGTGCCGAGAATTGCGCGCCCAGGCCTTCAAAGTGTTCGGCAATCTGGTCGGCATTTAAGTTGCCGGCGCCGTCTTCCAGCAGGCCGCTGGTAAGTTGCGAAAGGCCACCCTTACCTTCGTCACGCACGCCACCGGCATCAAAAGTTACGCGAACATCCACCATCGGCAACTCGGGCGCGGGCACGAAATAAACGCGTGCGCCGTTGGCGGTTTGCCAGTGTTGGATGGCCGGCGCGGCACTAACCAGCGCGACGGGCGCCAGCGTTAACCCCACGATTAATACTGCAAAACCAGTGACTTTTCTTTTCATGTCGACCGCCATGGATGGTGGAAGTGCCGAAAACGCAGGAGCAGTTTTTCGGTCAAATAAGATCCTGTGCGAGAGAATAAGGTGATTAATGATCATGACGACCTCCTTTCGCAGGAGCACGGGGTTGCGCCTTTTCGTCCATAGGTTGCGGCTCAAGTACGGCTACGGTGAGATGATCATCTATCAGATATTTGCGCGCGACTTGCTGCATTTGCTGGGGCGTCACGGCGTTGAGTTTATCGACATACTCGTCGAGCAAAGTGTGGCTCAATCCCACTGTGACTAACGTGCCTATTTGCATGGCCTGGTAAAAAGGCGAGTCCAGCTCATACACTTTACTCGCCACCACCTGCGCTTTGATGCGGGTAAGATCCTGCTCATTGACGAGCTCGTCATGCAGACGTTTGATCTGCGCACGAATGGCATTTTCCAGGGCTTCGACGCTGTGGCCCTGGTTGGGCGTGCCGGAGAATGTCAGCAGATCCTGCGCCCCGTTATACATGTTGTAACCGGCGCCGACGCCAGCTGCAATTTGCGAGCCACGCACCAACTCTTTGGCAAACCGTGCGCTGTCGCCACCGTCTAATACGCCTGCCAGCATTTCCAGCGCATACGGCTCCCACGCTTCCGGCGCGGTTTTAATCACCGGAACTTTATAGCCCATCATCATCACCGGCAACTCGGCGGGAGCTTTTACCGTAATCCGACGCACCCCTTTTTGCTCTATTTCAAGACGTGGCTTGCTGGGTGTGATCTTGCCCGATTTAAGCGGCCCGAAATATTTTTCCGCCAGGGCAAACACCTCTGCCGCCCGCACGTCGCCGACAACGACTACCGTGGCGTTGTTGGGCGCATACCATTTTACATACCAGGCACGCAGATCCTCTACACGCATATTTTCCAGATCATCCATCCAGCCAATGATGGGATTACGGTACGGGCTGGTGACGAACGCAGTGGCGGCAAATTGTTCGTAGGTTAACGATTGCGGATCATCATCGGTGCGCAGGCGGCGCTCTTCCATCACCACTTTAATTTCTTTCAAAAATTCTTCTTTGGGCAGAGTGAGATTGCGCATGCGGTCGGCTTCCAGCTCAAAGCTGACCTTGAGGCGGCTTTTCTCCATCTGCTGGAAATACGCCGTGTAATCCTGGCCGGTAAATGCATTTTCGCGCCCGCCATTGGCGGCAATAATCCGCGAAAATTCCCCTGAGGAGTGAGAGCGAGTGCCTTTAAACATCATGTGCTCAAGCACATGCGAGACACCGGTAATACCGTCATGCTCGTAGCTGCTGCCCACCTTGTACCACACTTGCGACACCATCACTGGTGCGCGGCGATCTTCTTTTACAATCACTCTAAGGCCATTGCTTAGGGTAATCTCATGAACGGGGCTGGCGGCCTGCGCTATTTGTAGAAAGCCGGATTGCAGAAAAAACAAGCCAAGGGCGGTGGTGAAGAAAAAACGTAGGGGCATCATGCGCGTGTATCCTTAGGGCTTGATCGTAGGGTTTTTTATCCAAAAATATACTTTAAATGTTAGAATAGGCGTTCATTTAGAATAAAACCTGTCATTTCTCCTTCCGTTTTCGCGGGGGTTGAAATGACAACCTAGTCAGAAAAGGTATTGACCGAGAATATCATGTTTGGTTTCAAAAAAAATAAGTCCCCAACTGAAACGCCTGCTGAAACCCTGCCGCAAGAGGAAGCCACCCCCGCGCCAGGATTTTTTGCACGCCTGAAAACCCAGTTGACGCGCACCCGCCAGGGCCTGACTGAAGGCCTGGCGAATCTGGTGCTGGGCAAAAAACAGATCGACGCCGAAGTTCTGGAAGACCTGGAAACGCGGCTGCTGAGTGCCGACGTGGGCGTGGAAGCCACCCAGGCGATTATTGCCAATCTGACCGCCCGCGTGGCGCGCAAGCAACTTAATGATACGGACGCGCTGTTTGCCGCGTTGCGCGAGAACATGCTGGCGATTTTGAACCCCGTCAGTCAGCCGCTGGTTGTTGGCGCCGATAACCCCTCAAATAAAAAGCTCCCTTTTGTGGTGCTGATGGTCGGCATTAACGGCGCGGGGAAAACCACCACTATCGGCAAGCTCGCCAAACGTCTCCAAGGGCAGGGGCACTCGGTGATGTTGGCCGCCGGTGATACGTTCCGCGCGGCGGCTGTGGAGCAATTACAGGTGTGGGGCGAACGTAATAATATCGCGGTGATTGCGCAGCGCGCGAACAGTCAAGGTGGCAGCGCCGACCCGGCTTCAGTGGCCTATGATGCGGTGCAAGCCGCCCAAGCGCGGGGGTTGGATGTACTGCTGGTGGATACTGCAGGTCGTTTGCACACGCAGACCAATTTGATGGAAGAGTTAAAGAAGGTCAAGCGCGTCATCGCCAAGCTCGACGCCACTGCGCCGCATGAGATTATGCTGGTGGTGGACGCCAGCATCGGCCAGAACGCACTGAATCAGGCTCAGCAATTCCATCAGGCAGTGGGGCTCACCGGCATTACGCTGACCAAACTCGACGGCACCGCCAAAGGCGGCATTATTTTCGCCATCGCGCAAAAAACCGGCCTGCCGATTCGCTATATTGGCGTCGGCGAGAGCATTGACGACCTGCGTGAGTTTAACGCCGCCGAGTTTGTAGATGCCTTGCTTGGACAGTAGTTCCCGATGCCGCTTTCAGGTTAAGTCATGATTCAATTTACTAATGTAATCAAGCGCTATGCCAGTGGACAGGAAGCCCTGAGCAATGTCAGTTTCGACATCGCCAAAGGCGACATGGTATTTCTCACCGGTCATTCCGGGGCGGGTAAAAGCACGTTGCTGAAACTGATCGCCTGTATCGAACGCCCTACCAGTGGTCAGGTGGTGGTCAACGGGCGCAATCTTGCGCACATCAAGCGTGCGCAGGTGCCTGCCTTACGGCGGCAAATCGGTATGATTTTTCAAGATCACAAACTGATCGCCGAGCGCACCGTATTCGACAATGTCGCCCTGCCATTGGTAATCGCTGGCCTGCATAACCCCGTTGAAACGGCGCGGCGGGTGCGCGCCGCGCTCGACAAAGTGGGTCTGCTCGGTAAAGAAAAACAGCTTCCGGTGATGCTCTCCAGCGGCGAACAGCAGCGTGTCGGCATCGCCCGCGCCGTGGTTAACAAACCCGCCCTGTTACTGGCCGATGAGCCCACCGGCAATCTTGACCCGGACCTGGCCGCAGAAGTCATGGGCCTGTTTGAACAGTTTAATCGGGTAGGCGTCACGGTGTTAATCGTCAGCCATAACCTCGGGCTGATCTCGCGCTTTCAGCGGCGCATTCTAAATCTGGAAAAAGGGTGTTTATTGTCCCCCACTGAAGCACTGCCATGCGTCTGAAAAATTATCTGCTGAATCACGCCTACGCTCTGGTGTATAGCCTGGGACAGATCACCCGCACGCCGCTGTCGAGCATGATGACGGTGATGGTGATTGGCATCACGCTGGCGCTGCCCACCGTGCTGTATGTGGCCTTGCAAAATACCCAACAACTTACCGCCGGACTCGACAACGTGGCGCAGATGTCGCTGTTCCTGAAAAAAGACACCCATGAACAAAGCGTTACTGATCTGGCCGGGCAGCTACGCCGCAACCCGGACATCGCCACGCTTGAAGTAATCACACCCGAGCAGGCAATCGAGGAGTTTCGCCATAGCTCTGGATTTGCTGACGCCCTGCGCGCCCTCGAAGAAAACCCGCTGCCATTTGTACTGGTAATCAAACCCGTTACCTTCCATCCAGACACCGTAGCGCGCTTGCAGGCGACCCTGCAAGAACTGCCGGAAGCCGACTTTGTGCAGCTCGATATGCAGTGGGTGCAACGCCTGTATGCGGCGCTGGGGGTAGTGGAACGTGGCGTGGTGATTCTGGCCGGGCTGCTGGGATTGGGCGTGCTGCTGATTGTGGGCAATACCATTCGGTTGGGCATACATAGCAACCGCGATGAAATCACCATCACCAAGCTGATGGGCGCCACCGACGCCTTCGTGCGCCGCCCGTTCCTGTATGCTGGCACCTGGTACGGCGTGCTGGGGGGACTGCTGGCCTGGCTGCTGGTCAGCGCCGCGCTCGCGCTGCTGGCCGAGCCAGTGCAGCACCTATCCACTCTCTATGGCAGCCGCTTTGCGCTGGGGGGGCTGGATGGTTCAGGCACACTGCTATTATTACTTGCCGCTACCCTGCTCGGGCTGTTGGGTTCGTGGCTGGCGGTGGGACGGTATTTGCGTGCGGTTGAGCCGGTATAGCCAGGGAAAATGCCAAGACTCAAGATAGGAGCATCCCGATCACCCCAAGATTTTCCATTAGCTCTCTATTGCGACCGTCACCGTAGAGTGACTACGCCCCCGAATGTTTTTCAACTTTTCTCGCGCAGATTCAGTGTGTTGGACGCCATTGCTGCGAGAGCTAATGGAAAATCTGGGTTTAACCAAAGGCGGACATTACCACTTGGGGCTAACAATTTTTTATTTCTATTGGCATTTCCCCAAAAAGGCACTAGAATATGCCCCTTGATCGGCGTCTTCTGGTTTAGGCGCCGTGAAGCCGTGGATCTTTGAGCTTACTTTTTAAATAGGAACTGACATGAAATACCCAATTCTCCTTGCTTCTTTATTGGCACTGTCCTTAACCGCTTGCGGCAAGAAGGAAGAGGCTGTAGAGGCTGTTGTACCTGCTCCTGAAGTTACTGCACCGGCTGCTGAAGTAATGCCGGCGCCTGCTCCTGAAGCTGCTCCTGCTGCCCCGGTTGACGGAGCCGCTGCACCAGCTCCTGAAGCTGCTCCTGCTCCTGCTACCAGCCCCTAATCACGGTTTAGCAATGCTAAAGTAAAGAGGCTCCCGGCTTGGCCAGGAGCCTCTTTAATTGCGTTGGCTGGTTGTGTTTTTTGGTTGCGTAGCGGCGATCCTGAAATCTGCACAGAAATTAAAAGTGGTGCTTATTCCTGGTCTTGAGCGGATCCCGCAGGTCGCTTTTTTTGTTTTTCTGCACTTTCATGCGCCATGACGTGGCGATCTATTTCCTCTGTTATGTTAATGACGCGACGCAAGTTCGCGCCTAAATCCCCCTTCCCTACTCGTGATTCAGAGCGCACATACAAAATGCTTCCGCCTTCCGGCGCGGCATAAGCGCGCAATGTTATATCGTCTTTAAATCGCCACAGCAGCGTGGTTGCCACTGCTGTCAGTATATGCGGATCGGACTGTTGGCTGGAAAGCGGCCATCCCAGCCGGGGTAACACTTGCGCACCAAAACTCAATAATAGCGCGGGTGACACTGCAAAGGTGCGTGGCCGCAATTCCGGAAAAGGGTGATTTTCCCGCGTTTCTGCGACATGGGTAGTGAAATAGGTTTTAAGTCGGGTGCCGGCTCCCGGTGCATCAAGCAAGGGCGGGTGATTCCAGGCCAGCGATGCGCCCACGAACAGCACCGGCAGCAGAGCCAGAATCAGCGCCGCACGCAAGACGAGAGAAAGAGTAGGCATATCCATATCGCTTCTTTGTTGTCAATGCCCCACCATGTGCCAGGCACGTCCTTATGGTAAAATTGAGCCGTGCTCGTGTGTGGGGTCAACTTTAAAGTGAATTTAGCAGATTATGCGATACCAGGATAGTTTTGATGTGATTGTCATCGGCGGCGGCCATGCTGGCACCGAAGCGGCGCTGGCGGCGGCGCGCATGGGTGTACGCACGCTGCTGTTGACACACAGCATCGAAACCCTCGGCCAGATGAGCTGTAATCCCGCCATTGGCGGCATTGGCAAAGGCCACCTGGTAAAAGAAATTGATGCGCTGGGCGGCTTGATGGCACATGCGGCAGATCGTGCTGGCATTCAGTTCCGCATACTGAATGCCAGCAAAGGTCCGGCGGTGCGCGCTACCCGCGCCCAGGCCGACCGGGTGCTCTACCGGCAGGCAGTGCGCGCCGCGCTGGAAAATCAGCCCAATCTGGTGCTGTTCCAGCAGGCGGTGGTGGATTTGGACGTGGATAACGGCCGCGTCACTGGCGTGGTAACGCAAATGGGCCTGCGCTTTGCGGCGCGTAGCGTGGTGTTGACAGCGGGCACGTTTCTCGGTGGGTTGATCCACATTGGCCTGGCCAATTACGAAGGCGGGCGCGCTGGTGATGCGCCCGCCAATGCGCTGGCGCGACGTTTACGCGAGCTGCCGTTCCGTGTGGATCGCCTCAAGACCGGCACGCCGCCACGTATCGACGGGCGCAGCATTGACTATGCGCAGCTGGCCGCGCAACCCGGCGATGATCCAGTGCCAGTGTTTTCTTATCTGGGGTCGGCCAGCGAACATCCGCGCCAGGTGCCCTGCCATATCACCGCTACCAATGAGCGCACCCATGACATCATTCGCGGTGGATTATCGCGTTCGCCGATGTACACCGGAGTTATCGAAGGTGTGGGGCCGCGTTATTGCCCGTCGGTGGAAGACAAAGTGGTGCGCTTCAGCGACAAGACCTCGCACCAGATTTTTGTCGAGCCAGAAGGTTTGACGACCCATGAAGTGTATCCGAACGGCATTTCCACCAGCCTGCCATTTGATGTGCAATTTGAGTTGGTGCGCTCGATTCGCGGCTTTGAAAACGCGCATATCACCCGCCCTGGCTATGCAATTGAATACGATTTTTTTGATCCACGTGATCTCAAGTCATCGCTAGAAACCAAGCACATGGCGGGCCTGTTTTTTGCCGGGCAGATTAATGGCACCACCGGCTATGAAGAAGCGGCTGCGCAAGGTTTGATTGCCGGCATGAACGCCGCATTGTTGGCGCAAGATAAGCCCGCATGGTGCCCGCGCCGCAATGAGGCGTACATCGGCGTGTTGATTGATGATCTGATTACGCGCGGCACCAGTGAACCGTACCGCATGTTCACCAGCCGTGCTGAATACCGCTTATTGCTGCGCGAAGACAATGCCGATCTGCGCCTCACCAGCAAAGGCCGGGAACTGGGTCTGGTAGATGATGTACGCTGGCGCGCCTTTGAAGAAAAGCGTGTTGCCATCGAAGCTGAGACTGCGCGCCTCAATTCCACCTGGGTGCGACCAGAAACCTTGCCAGATGCCGACGCTCACCGCGTACTCGGCACGGGCATTACCCACGAATACTGTTTGATGGATTTGTTGCGCCGTCCGGATGTTACCTATGCGTCGCTGATGACACTGCCTAATGCCGACGCAGGAGTAACGGACCCCAAAGTGGCTGAACAGGTAGAAATCCAGGCCAAATATGCGGGTTACATAGACCGCCAACACGACGAAATCGAGCGCAGCCGCCGCAACGAAGAAACGCATTTGCCTATGGATCTGGACTACGATCTTGTGTTGAGTCTGTCCTCCGAAGTACGCCAAAAACTCAACGCGCAACGCCCCGACACCCTGGGTCAGGCCGCGCGTATTCCCGGCGTTACGCCTGCGGCGATTTCATTGCTGCTGGTGCATCTGAAAAAACGCTCGGGGCAACGGCGAGTGGGGTGATGTATGGGGGTAAAGTTTAGTAGCGTGGGCACGTTTTTGTGCCCACGCGGTGATGCCATTTACCCAATATTCCAACCCGCATCCCGACCCCAATTCTTTTAACGCGCAGGCACAAAAACGTGCCCACCCTACGCCACTACTGGAAACGTCACGGCATACCGTGCAGCAATGAATTATTGCCAATAATAACGCCAAAATTCACGTAAGTCATTGAAATAATAGGATGTCGGATTTCTTTACACGCTTTATTTCGATGCTGAAACAATAAAATTGATTAAAAATCAATAGCATATAAAAAATAAATATTATGCTTTTCTTATATACCCACCCATTTTAGTGCTTATTTTGTCGGGATTCTTTACAGCTTCGCCATAAAATTTACCCAGCGAATTGCTGTCAACTGGTCCACAAATATTTAACATTATGTAATTAAAGGAAATTTAATTTTTATGCTCCATGTTGGCATGGGTTATGCCTTATGATTAGTGGATGCGGTACGATAATGATTAGTAAAGTATGGAAATCGTGCCTGACCGCATTCATTTGTAGTGCGGCAAATCGCGACAAAGCGTTGTCGATTCCTGCAAAAGAGTCGGTTATTGTTTGGTTTAACCGTTAGCAAGCAGTGCTGTTCCAGGGCGTCTGCGAGCAAAACCAGCAAATAAAAAAATGTCTATAAATTCTTGCATGGAGGATAAACCAATGAAAACATTCGTAATGAAGTTCTTGCGTGATGAGGAAGGCTTAACCAT
>JANOOA010000034.1:0-3294 GCA_031421115.1 Gammaproteobacteria bacterium
ATGACTTTCGTCGATCACCAGCAGCGCATTACTCGGCAGGTAATCAAACAATGTTGGCGGCGCTCCCCCGGTGTTGCGGCCCGATAGATAACGTGAATAGTTTTCAATGCCGGAGCAATAACCCAGCTCCATAATCATTTCGATGTCAAAGCGCGTGCGCTGCTCAAGACGTTGGGCTTCCACCAGTTTATTCGCGGTATAGAGATGTTCAAGGCGCTCACGCAGTTCGTCCTTGATCTGCTCGATAGCATCCAGCAGTGTTTGGCGCGGCGTAACATAATGGCTCTTGGGAAACACCGTGACACGCGGCACGCGCCGCAATACTTCGCCGGTGAGTGGATCAAACCACGCCAGGGTTTCGATCTCGTCATCAAACAGCTCCACGCGCAGCGCTTCGCGGTCAGACTCCGCCGGAAAAATATCGATCACCTCGCCGCGCACACGGTAGGTGGCACGGCGCAGTTCAACATCGTTACGCGTGTATTGCAATTCGGCGAGACGGTGCAGAATGTCGCGCTGATTCACCGTGTCACCACGCACCAGATGCAGCACCATGCTCAAATAGGCTTGCGGATCACCCAAGCCATAAATTGCGGAGACGGTCGCAACAATAATCGCGTCAGAACGCTCCAACAATGCCTTGGTGGCGGACAGGCGCATTTGCTCGATGTGTTCGTTGATGGATGAGTCTTTTTCGATATACGTGTCAGAAGACGGCACGTAGGCTTCGGGCTGGTAATAATCATAATATGAGACGAAGTATTCCACCGCATTGTGGGGAAAAAAGTCGCGCATCTCACCATATAACTGGGCGGCCAGTGTCTTGTTTGGCGCGAGAATCAGGGTCGGCCGCTGCACTGCCTGAATAACATTGGCGATGGTAAAGGTCTTGCCCGAACCCGTCACCCCCAGCAGAGTCTGGTGCGCCAACCCAGACTCCAGACCTTCTGTCAAGGCGTGGATGGCTTGCGGTTGATCACCCGCCGGCTCAAAAGGCCTGCCAAGCTGAAATATTTTGCTCTGTTTGCTCATGGGGGGATTCTGGTAGGATCATTAATCGAGTATTATAGCAGGCTGCTAAAAATCTGTTGCAAAACCGTATTTCTTACTTTTGAGATGATAGGCTTGAAAATACCACTTTCTAACCGTGTACAACGCATTAAACCGTCCCCCACCCTGGCTGTTACCGCCAAAGCGGCCCAACTCAAACGGGAAGGGCGCGACATTATAGGTTTGGGCGCGGGTGAACCCGACTTTGACACCCCCGCGCACATCAAGCAGGCGGCGATTGCTGCCATTAATGACGGCTTCACCAAATATACTGCGGTAGACGGCATTCCCAGCCTGAAACAGGCCATTATCGCCAAATTCGCCCGTGACAACGGCTTAACCTATACCGCGAACCAGATATTGGTGTCATGCGGCGGTAAACAGAGTTTTTATAATCTGGCACAGGCTTTGTTCAATAGCGGCGATGAGGTGATCATCCCTGCACCGTATTGGGTGTCGTACCCCGACATGATACTGCTTGCCGATGCCCAGCCCGTGATCATTTATGCAGGCATTGAACAAGGCTTCAAGATTACCCCAGCACAATTACGCGCCGCCATTACACCACGCACCCGCATGCTGGTGCTTAACAGCCCCTCCAATCCCACTGGCGTTACATACACCCACGCAGAGTTGGCCGCGTTGGGCGCTGTGTTGCGTGACTATCCGCAGATTTTGATCGCCAATGACGATATGTATGAACACATTGTGTGGGGCGATGCGCCGTTCTGCAACATCCTCAACGCCTGTCCTGATCTTTATGAACGCACCATCATGCTCAACGGCGTTTCCAAAGCCTATGCCATGACCGGCTGGCGCATCGGCTATGCCGCCGGGCCCGCGCCACTCATTGAAGCCATGACCAACATCCAGTCACAAAGCACCTCAAACCCCACCTCCATTTCACAAGTCGCCGCCCAGGCCGCATTGGAAGGCGATCAAACCTGTATTCAAACCATGCTCAAAGCATTCAAAGAACGCCATGATTATGTAGTGGCCGAATTGAACACCATTCGCGGTGTCAAATGCTTGCCTTCTCAAGGCGCGTTTTACGCGTTTCCGTGCATGCAAGGGGTGGTTGATGCGATGAGTGGCATCCACAACGATGTAGAGCTGGCCGAGTGCCTGCTGAATGAAACCGGCGTGGCGTTAGTACCCGGTTCAGCGTTTGGTGCGGAAGGCTATATGCGCCTTTCATTTGCCACCAGCATGGACAACTTGCGCGAAGCGTTGCGCAGGATCAAGGGGTTTATTAATAAATAAGGCTTTGTTAACGATGGCTCTATGAGCTCGCTGAAACCGCACTAACTGCAACCACTGCGTGGGTGACATCCTGAAACTGCATCGCGCGCGTGAAATTCAAGCACTCCACCCGTGCGAGACAGGTCCACAGAACAACACGCCAGCAATTTTTCCTTCAACAATTTTCGCCCACGACTGACTCTACTAAAATAATAATTTTAATAGAAACATTCAGTTAAAATAACAGTTGCCGGAAGAAGCTTGCTTTTCACACAGCAACCGCAGATAATTCAAAAAAACACCCCTTAAATATAGAAATTTCCATGCGCCATACCATCCCCCACACCCGACTACGCCATGCCGGTCTTACGCTCATAGAACTGCTGACGGTATTGAGTATTGTTGCGATTCTTGCCGCAATTGGTGCTCCCGCGCTGCAAAATCTTTTAATGGACATGCGCATGACCACGCGCGTTAATGAGTTTGTGTCGCACCTGCATCTGGCGCGCAGCGCGGCAATACATCGGCAGCAACGCATTGCGCTGTGCCCCAGCAGCGATCAAACCACCTGTGCCACAGCACCACAGTGGCAGCATGGGTGGATAGTTTTCGTTAACAGTATCGTGAACAACAGTGGCAGCGAGAAGCATGAGAGCAGCGAGGAAGTTTTACGCGTACAAGATCAACAGCATTCATCCCTTACTATCAAAACCGTCTCACGTAACCCGATCGAATTTCGACCGCAAGGCACCGCAGGTGGCTCTACTGCCACGATCACTTTTTGTGATACGCGAGGCGCCAGCAAAGCCCGTGCAGTAGTATTGTCGATGGGTGGGCGCGTACGCCTGACGACTAAACAACCTAGCACGGGTGACTCGTTAAACTGCGCTTGAACCGGTAAGTTTAAATATCTACCCCACCTTCTGCACCGTCTCCGCGTTAAAACTCACATCAAGAAATGCTTGAACCTGTTCTTTGTGTCGCAGGGCATCGGCGTACCCC
>JANOOA010000035.1:0-12228 GCA_031421115.1 Gammaproteobacteria bacterium
CATGCACTACCTGTCTATTAGGAAAACTCACAGCAATATTATAATATAGCTGCGTAACACAAGGTAATATCTTGACACTGTATACCTCATTTGACTACTGTTACCCCAAAATACTCCGTGGTACTCTATAGCTCTATAAAAATAAGTGTGGCATGGCACCCTGCCTAGGGTTCCAGAAACAATGAAACGAGGCACTGCGTGATCAAGCGTAAATGGTTTGTTGTGATCGGCGCCGCGCTGGCGCTGAACAGTGCATGGATAGGGCCATCGCTCAGTGGCACCATTTTAGGCACCAAGCATGACTTCACGGGCTTGAATGCTCGCGTGGGTGTTGTAGCAATGTCCGGCGTGGCCTTTTCAGACTATGGCTCGCCGTGCGTCTATTGCCATATCCCGGCTGACAAAACGACGCCATCGGGCACAGACCCGGCGCAAAGCATTGAAGACACCCTCAAGCAAGGCGCGGCGCTGGGTGGCAACCCGAGCTGGAACCGTTTCTTGCCCGACCCTGACAGCTATAACCTGTATGACAGTCGCAGCCTGGAAAACAAGGTGCGTACCCCCAGCCCGATCAGCCTGCTGTGTCTGTCGTGTCATGACGGCACCATGGCGCTGGACATGACAGTGTTCAAGCCCAACGGCTGGAACAGCAGCCAGGACGCCGCGCTGCATGTGCGCCTCAACGGTGGCAATGATTTGATGAGTTGCGGTAAATGCCATGACGGTAAAGTGGCGCACAGCATCGAAATCAAACACCTCGGCACTGACCTGCGCAATGACCACCCCATTTCCATGCAATACGCCGGCTTAAATCAAAAAGACGCCGACTTCTGGGCGCCGGACAGCCCCTACGGCTTTGACAACGGGGTGAAGCTGTACGACGGCAAAGTAGAATGCGCCACCTGCCACAACGTGCACGATCCAGACATTAATCTGCTGCTGCGCGCCACCTCTGACCGGCTATGTGAGACATGCCACATAAAATAAGCGGCGCGGATGCGTCTCGACGCGGCCTTTTACCTTTACTGCCCCTGCTATTCATGGCGCTGATGGCGGGGTGTGCTTCAGCACCGCCGGTGCCCGAATTTGTCCCGCCAGTGTTCCCTGCACCCCCGGATCCCGCGCGTTTTATTTTTGAGCGCAGCTTGAGCTTCAGCGATAACGTCGAAACAACCACGCGCGGCGACCGCTTCAGGCTATTTGCCCTGGGCGAGCAAAAGACCGCCAAGGGACTCATCAAGCCGTTTGGCGTTGCCGCGTATCGCGGCCAGGTGTACGTCACCGACACCGCACAGCGCCTGGTGGTGGTGTTTGATATTGCGCACGGACGTTACCGGGAAATCGGCGTAGACAAGCCCGGCCAGTTGACCAAACCGATGGGCATTGCCGTATCGAGCCTCGGTGAGGTATTTGTTTCCGACATGACCTTGCGGCAGATTTTTGTGTATACCACTGCAGGTAAATATTTACGTACCTTCGGTAACAAAACCCTGTTCAACCGACCTTCTGGCGTGGCCGTGAGTCCTGACGGCACTCGAGTATATGTCGTCGATACCGGCGGCGTAGAAAGTGATGCGCATCAAGTGTTGGTGTTTGACGCGCAAAGCGGTGCGCACCTGCAAACGATTGGCAAACGCGGCATTAAAGACGGCGAGTTCAACATGCCGTTACAGGCGGCCGTGGGGCCGGATGGCACACTCTACGTGACGGATAAAGGTAATTTTCGCGTTCAGGCATTTCACCCCGATGGCAGTTTTGCACGTGCCTTCGGCAGCGCCGGACGTTTTCCCGGCCAGTTTGCCAGCCCCAAAGGTATCGCCACCGATGCACGGGGTAATATTTATGTCGTAGACACGGCGTTTGGCAATTTTCAGATTTTCAATAGCCAGGGGCAATTGCTGATGTTCATTGGCGAACGTGGCGCGGGCGGTGCGCCCGCTAAATACATGTTACCTGCGGGCATTGGTGTTGACGAAGATGGGCGCGTTTATATGGTGGATCAGTTCTTTCGCAAAGTGGATGTGTTCAGACCCATTGGACTGCAGGCCCATGAAGGGTATGCGGGAAAGAAATAATCCCCCCTGCCCCCCTTTGAAAAAGGGGGGTGGCTACTGCCACTTATTTCCTCTTTGAAAAAAGGGGTGACCACTACCCCTCGCTATCCCACTTTGAAAAAGAGTAAGCTTCGTCTCTCTCCACCCCCCTTTGAAAAAGGGGGGCAGGGGGGATTTAATGCCGTATCATCTCATCCAGCGGCCACTGCGAACTCTGTAGCCACACCAATATATCCTCAGGCGGCAAGGGTCGGCTGATATAATAACCTTGCGCGACGTCACACCCCAACTTCGCCAGCATATTATAAGTGGCGGCGTCTTCCACGCCTTCTGCAACCACCTTGAGACCAAGATTATGCGCGAGATCAATAGTGGATCGCACAATCACCGCATCATCCTCACCAAGGTTCATCCCCATCACAAATGATTTGTCGATCTTCAATTCATTCACTGGCAACTGCTTGATGTATGACAGTGTCGAATAGCCCGTGCCAAAATCATCAATCGACAAGTTAATACCCATCTCATTCAGCGTATTGAGAATAGCCAGGGCGCGTACGGGATCAGCCATCATGGCGGATTCGGTAATTTCCAGACAAATGCGGCAGCGGGAGTCGCTCGGCATATTAGCTAATGCCGCCGCGACCTGATCGGCGAATTGTGCATCGAGCAAATTATGCACCGATAAATTTACCGCGATCGGCACGCACATGCCCAATGCCTGCCATTGTCCGCATTGCGCCAGCGCCGCCTTGATCACCCATTGTGTCAGAGGATTAATCAAGCCCGTTTGTTCGGCAAGCGGAATAAAACTGTCGGGGAACATTAAACCATAACTCGGATGATGCCACCTGACCAGTACCTCTACCCCAACCACCTTGCCCGTCGCTAACGATACTTTTGGCTGGTAATAAAGAATCAGCTCGCCACGGTCAATGCCTCCGCGCAACTCACCCACCAAAGCAAGATTACGCAGGCTGTGCTGATCTTTGCTGGAATCATAAATGGTGTAGCCGAGGTTGGCGCGTTTGGCAATATACATGGCCACATCGGCATGACGCATCAATATGCCTTCATCTTCACCATGCTCAGGATACATGGTAACACCAAAGCTTGCGCCAACATGCAGGGACTGCCCATCAATCATCAAGGGTTCTTCCAGCGCGCTGATTAACTTGCGCACGATGTTGGTGGCCTGCGTCACATCGACGCCAGGGAGCAATGCCGCGAACTCATCCCCGCCCAAGCGGGCAATGGTGTCAGACTCGCGCAACGCGTTACGCAAGCGCGTTGCCACTTGCTGCAAAACCAAATCGCCATTTTGATGCCCTAAAGTGTCATTAATTTCCTTGAAGCGATCCAGATCTGTCAACACCAAGGCAAGCCGTGACCCTTCACGTTGTGCGTGCAATATTGCCTGTGAAACGCGATCTGACAATAAGGTGCGATTCGGCAAGTCAGTCAAGGCATCATGGAGCGCCTGATACTCCAGCGCCGCCATTTGCTCTTTGCGCTCGGTAATGTCGCGCATCACGCCGATAAAATGGCTAGGCCCACCCATATCCTGGCCCAAGCGCATTTCACTAATCGTCAAGTCCACAGGGAATATTGAATTGTCTTTACGTATGGCTACCAGCTCGCGGCTGGTGCCTAATGCTCTGGCTTTTCTGGTGCGTTGATATGTCGCCAGGTATTCATCATGCATGCTGTGATACGGTTCGGGCATGAGTTTCTTGACGTTTTCACCGATTAACTCATGCGGAAGATAGCCAAACATTCTTTCTACCGCAGGATTAACCGACTCGATAATGCCGCGCCCATCAATAGTGACGATGGCGTCCATTACATTATCCATCACCGCCCGAATGCGGGTTTCGTAGCCTTGCAGATCATCCTGCATGCGATTAAATACCTGCGCCACATCACCCAGCTCATCCTTGTGAAGCACCGGCAGCTTGGTGTTGCGTTCGCCGTGGCCGACGCGCACAATCGCATCCCGCAAATTGGCGATGGGGCGCACTACGCTAAAACGCAAGGCGATCCACATCGCCACGCCCACTAACGTCACTAACAGCAACGAGGTTGCCCATAAACTGTGGCGCATGTTAGTGATGCGGGTCTCAGTGCCTGCCGTGGAAAGGGAAAGTTTGAGCACACCCCGCAACGGCGAATCATCATAACCGTGACATGCCAGGCATTCGGTTTTAACAGGGATCGGCATCAACACGGTAAAACTGTCGGTGGTGCGCTCCAGGGTTGTCTCACCTTGCAGTGCTTTCTGGAACGCCTGCGCGGACGGAGGGTGATCGTCATGCGGGAGTTGTGGCTCACGCTGAAAACGTGGCATCTGCAGAAAGCTATTCACCTGTTCTACTGTGTTCAGATCATTGAAGGCCTCCTTCCCATCACGGCGCAACACTTCGATATCGATGATGCCGCCAGTCCCATGCAGGCGATCCAGCCATTCGCGGGCCAAGGTGCCCTGCCCATTGAGCATCAGGGTTTGCAGGCTGGCAAGCAGGGTCTTGGCGTGTATCTCGGCCTGGGTTCGCTCTTCTTCGTAGATCGCCTCGGTTAGCTGACGCTCCAGCCACACGTCGGCGACCAGCATCAGGCACAGCAGGACGCCGGAAATAACCAGAGCGAGGCGCAGCCCGAGACTTTTCACAGGGGATTCCTCATAGGGTAGATGCTGACATTAACAATATGCGCCTCTATCCTTATGCTGGTTGTTGATCGTAAGGGAACACTTCTGTATTGTGTTTCGAGCGTAGCGACGACTGCACGGCCTGCATTAATCAGCGTTGCGCTACCAGATGCGCCACACCACCAAAGCTGCCAATCCATAAACTGCCATCGGCTGCATTCGCCATGGAAAACACATTGTCTGCATACAAACCATCGGCAGTGGTCATCACGGTAAAGCTCTTACCATCATCATTCAGTCGCGCCAGGCCCCGGTTGGTGCCGGCCCACAGCTTGCCTTGTGGATCCAGGTACAGCATGAAGATATGATTGGCGGGCAAGCCATCTGCCGTTGTAAAGTTACGCCAGGTTTTGCCGTCAAAACGCGCCAGACCACCGCCCCAGGTGCCACACCATACGACACCCTGGCGATCAACCTTGAGTGAAATAATATAATTGGGATTATACGCCACATTCACATCCTGCAAACCTTGCTCGGCTTTTTGCTGGGCGTGATGAGATGAGGATTTAGCGGGATCGTTAGTAAACTGAATCGCATCTTTTACGGCGTCGAGCGGCGCGCCCAAGCCTTCTTCATGTTGCCAGTTCTGCCACTTGCCATCTTTATAACGCGCCAAGCCTTCTTCAGTGGCAAACCACATTTCGCCATTCTTGCCTTCTTCCACTCCATACACCCACGGATTCGGCAGACCCCGTTGCGTGCTCTCAACGGTGAAGGTGTCCCACTTCGAGGCATCTTCCAGCGCGCCGCCGCGCACCCGGTTCACGCCCGACCAGGTGGCGATCCACACGTCGCCGTTTGCCACTTTTTGCACGTCATAAACGAATTGGTCAGCCAGGCCGTCAGGGATATTCAGATTTTTCCATTGATCGGTTTTTGGATCATACACCGACAGGCCGCCACCGTAAGTGCCGGCTAAAATCTTGTCACCCAGCTTGCTTACATGAAAAATACCGTTGGATAGCAGGCCTTTGGTTTTATTGTCAAAAATCCTGAAGTTATCCGACTCAACATCATAGCGAATCACCCCGCCCGAGGTGCCAATCCAGATAATGTTGCCGTCCGCATACATGCCTTTGACATTACGGTTACCCACGCGAAAATGGGTAAATTTGCCATTGCCCGCGCCCTTCGCACCCGCCATGGAGGGGTGCGTCGGGGACGCTGTCGCAGCGGTGGCCGTATTGATGAGGGGGGAGCCACTGCTGCTCGCACTTTCGTTGGATGCGGGTGCGACGGTGCCCGACGGCTTTTGCCCTGTGCCCAGCAGATAGCCACCACCGCCTGCCACGGCACCCGCCGCCAGCACGATAATAGCCCAGCCTTTATAATCCAGTTTCACGTTGCATCACCTCTGTTCACGGCATTGCCGGTGTCGGCACTTTTATATTATCGGCACTGGTAGCTTTATCAGGCGTGCCGATACGCGTCACCCCGCCGCGCGTTCCCACCCATACATCGCCATTGGGGGCAACCTTTACAGCATACACGCCGTCATTGATCAGGCCGTCGCGCCGCGTAAAAGTGCGCCAGGTCTTGCCATCATAACGCGTCAAACCCTGATCTGTACCAAACCATAATACACCCTGTTTATCCTCGGCGATGCTGAATACCATATTACTCGCCAGGCCGTCCTTGACGGTGTAATTTGTCCACTGCCTGCCATCAAAGCGGCTCACACCGCCGCCCCACGTCCCGGCCCACACGGCGCCAGAATTGCTATTGGTGCTGACATGAATGCAAAACACATAATTCGGATTGTAGGTGGGCTTGCCATCCATCAACACGCCCAAATCATGCCGCGAACGTGTACCCAAACCGGTATTGGGGCTGGCGGACAGCTTATCGAGGTTGGGCGCGCCCAGCCCTTCTTTATGCGTCCAGGCCTGCCAGGTTTTGCCATCAAACATGGACACGCCACCTTCAGTGCCAAACCACACCCGCTCTTGCGCATCCACGCCAATGCCATACACCCATTCGTTGACCAGCTCTTTGACATAGGTATCAAACTTGCCGGTTTTGGCATCGACACGATTGACGCCATACCAGGTACCGATCCACACTGTACCATCGCGCTGTTCACCAAACGAATACACCCAGTAATCGGCCAGCCCATGCATCGGAAAAAAGGTTTTCCACTGGCCATCACGGTAGCGTGACGCACCGCCGCCATTGGTGCCAAACCATTTATTGCCGCGACTGTCGACCATAATGTCAAAGGCATATTCATTGGCCAGCCCATCTTCGCGGGTAAAGGTGTTGCGCACGTCACGCGTCGTCAAATCCACCTCATGCACACCCATCGAGGTCGCCACCCACATACTGTTTTTGGCTGGCTCAACCTCCAGGGCGCGCACATACACCCCTTCACCCACGCCAAAGGTTTCCAGCACGCGCAAGGAATCTTTCGCCGCGACGGGCATAGCAACCGCCAACTCCGGCTTGTTAGTCGGAGCAGCTTCTTTTGCATCGGAGCACGCAGAAACCATCAACGCCGCACATAAAACAGCGCCTACGCTCAGGGGTAATGCGCCTGCCATCAGCGCAAGGTTCTCAAATAAGAAATCACATCCAGCATCTCCTGGTCGCTGAGCAAGCCTTTATACGCAGGCATTACACTCACGCCATCACGGATACTCACTAACAGCGTCATATCCGGTTGAAACAGCCGCTCACGGCGGGAAAAATCCGGCGTACCCGGCATATTGCTCACACCACCGTCGCCATGACACCCCGAGCAATGCGTAGCATAAATCTTCGCGCCATTACCTGGGTCAGCGGCATACGCTACTGCAACGTTTCCTAACGCCAGCGCAGCGGTAATCAAAGTCATGGATAAGTAATGTCGCAGCATGGTAGCTCTCCTGTTACGGCCTTGGATCAAAAAGGATAATTCGCGGTTAAACCCAGATTTTCCATTCGCCCTCTACTGTGGCCGCACAAAGCACTGAATCTGGGTTAAAAACGGCTGACAGGAATGGCGCCTACATTTACCGGCTTGCCTTGATAGGCATTCTCCAGCAATTGAATCATTGCCGGACTGTCCCAGTCGCGCGGCCCCACCATGACACCGATAACCGTACCGTTGGGCGCGATCAGCAAGGTGGTGGGATAAATTTTGATACCCAGGGTATCACGCACCACCTTAAGATCTTTATCAATAAATGCGGCGAATGTCACCGCCTTATCATTGAGATATTCACGTACGCCAAGCTCCTCCTCGTCTACCGACACCCCCAACACGGCAAAATGCCCGGCATCCAGCGCCTTGCTCAAACGCTCCAGAGCGGGCATTTCGCGCCGACACGGCGGACACCATGTCGCCCAGGCGTTGAGCACCACCAGTTTGCCACGATAAGCCGCAAGCGTGGTTGTGCTGCCGTCAAGTCCGGTCAAAGGGATGTCGGGCACCGTCTGTCCTGCGGTCAATGCAGATGCCTGGGCGTTATTATTACTAACCCCCGTACTGGCTTCGCAGCCCCATAACAGCACAGGTACCAGCAGCATACCCACACTGCGCCGCACATGGATGTGGCGGCTCTTGCGTATCCCTGCGCTCACCGCACTTGGGCGTCCTGCCCGGCGCAAGTACTGCCTAAGGCAAGATGCCGGAAGCAGCCTCCACCCCAGCCCGAACCAAGGCATTACGTACCGACTGCGGTGTGATAAAAAATCACGGGGCCACCGAGTCGATCATGATCTTTACGCCGGTACTACCCACTTTCACCACTGCACTGCTACCCTGCAGATCACCGGCACGGGGCATGGCATCACCTGACTTGGAAATACGCGCGCCGATAATCACCTCGGAAGCACTCGACAGTTTCATGGTAGGGATGGCGGCCATAGCGTCGTTGAGCGAGAAGGTCAGCGGCAAATCCTTGGCCTGCGCGCGCATGATAGCGAGCGGCATACGCGGGCCTTGTGCTGCGCGGGCGAAGATAAATAACGTATCGGTAGGCGCCATCTTGCCTGCCAGTGCCGGCGTGATAGTCACCGTGCCTGCTACTGTCCCGCCACCACCCGCCGCCGTTGACGCTGCGATAGGCGTATCGCTATTCATGGTGGGAAAGCTCGACGCTGGGCTACCTGATGCAAGGCCGCGTGCCTCTTCGATGTTGGCCGCCATGGTTTGCGACACTTCGGAATTCGGTGGCAACAGCGTTAACAGGTGTTCCCAATATTTTGCCGCACCAGCAAAGTTACCGGATTCAAATTCGGCGGTGCCGCCCAGCCACAAGGCTTTCTGGTTATTAGGGTCGGCCTGCACTGCGCGACGTATTAATGCGATGGACCGTTCATCAAGGCGCTCACCATTTGCCATCGCCATCGCGTCGGCGTAATCGGCCAGCAACTGCGCGTCATTGGGCAGCATCACCGAGGCCTTGGAGAAAGCTTGCTCCGCTTCTGCATGACGACCCAGTGCATATAACGAACGACCCAGCACCGACCAACCTTCCGCATCCTGTGGGTTTTGCCGTAGGCGCTCCACCAAAGCGTTCACCATCTGCTGAATTTGCGCAGGCGCATCAGAATGACGTTGCCCCTCAGGCGCACCTGCCTCAGCACCGGCGCTGGCCATCTCGGTTTGCGGCGACATCACCTGCGGGCTACCGATTTTGAGATACACCAACACGGTGAACAGCGGCACTATGATACCCACCACAATCGCCGCTACGCGGCTGCGTCCGGAGGCGGCGGACATGCCCGGCGCGACGGCTACGACAGCTTCTGGCGCAACCCCTACATCGTCCAGCACGCGTCGCTCTAACTCACGACGAGCCTGCACATATTGCTCAGGCTGCACCAGATCATTACGTAAATCATTTTCCAGCTCGACAAGCTGATCCTGATAAATCGCGGTGTTAATTACCGAACGCTCGACGGGCTGCCCTTTTTCTCTATTATGGCTTTCTTTATCCGAGCTTTGCTTGCCCGTATCTTTGTCGGCGCCTTTATCGCCACGGGCCAATAACGGCGGCACAGCAAACAACAATGCGGCGATAATAAAACACGCCGCTACAATCCAAAATACCATCATGTTCCAGCTTCTCCCGCCCCATCATTCATTTTTTTATTCAGTAACCCGGCGGCGCGGGTACGCTCTGCATCAGTCAGCGGCTCCGCTGCGGCGATGCGCTTGCGCCGCCGTGACAGGGTAATCAACAATACGATTGCGCCCCCCACGATCAGGATCAACGGACCAAACCACAACAACGCCGTAGTCTGGTTCATCGACGGACGAAAACGCACGTACTCGCCATAACGCGCCACCATATAAGTCACTATCTCGGTATCGCTCTTGCCGGACTGCATTAAAGTACGTATTTCATGAAGCAAGTCGTGCGCCAACTCGGAAGGCGAGTCTGCCAGCGTATTGTTCTGACACTTCAGACAACGCAACTCTGCAGCTAACGCCATAACGCGCTTTTCCAGCACGGGATCTTCAGCCATAGGCTGAGCTTCACCGGCCACTGCCAGAGAGGTGAAAAAAGATAAGCCGACTAAAAATACAACATTTCTCAGGAATCCCTGAACAAATCCCCGCCCCTCAGACGGGCGGTGGTCAGCAAGTTTTTTTAGAGTTTCCTTCATATTTCAAGCTCCTTCACTAATGGCAGGATCTTGGTTTGCAGCGCTTCCATCGTCACTGGCCCAACGTGTTTGTAGCGGATAATGCCCTGGCGGTCGATGACATAGGTCTCCGGCACACCATACACGCCATAATCAATACCCACGCGACCATCCGCATCGAAGGCGCTGACCACATACGGGTCGCCAAGCTGGCTCAACCAATTCACGCCGTCTTCACGCTTGTCTTTATAGTTAAGTCCATAAATAGGCACCAGACGCGCACGCGCCAACTCCATGAACAACGGGTGTTCGTGACGACAGGAAGCACACCACGATGCCCATACATTCAACAGCCAGACCTTGCCCAGCATATCAGCGTTGCCAATCTGGCTATTGGCATCATGTAATTGCGCCACACGAAACGCTGGCGCGGGCTTACCGATGAGCGGCGATGGCACCAAGCTGGGATCTTTTCCCAAACCCACCCACAAAAATGCCACCAGCGCAGCAAACATGCCCAGCGGCACCAAAAAACGCAACATCAGGGTTTGCTCTCGACGTGCATGGATGCACGAGTGTCGCCAGAAGCAGGAGGCTGGAAGCGACCCATCTGCGTTGCCAATCCCGTACCTTCTTCGGCGGTCGTTCCCGGCATCCTGCCTCCCACGACACTAGCACTTCCCTGTGCGGCGGCTTTGCGCGCCTTGCGTTCGGCGAAGCGATAACGACGGTCAGACACGGCTAAAAATCCACCCAGGCCCATAAAGAATGCGCCCGCCCAGATCCAGTCAACAAACGGTTTGTAATAGATGCGCACACTCCATGCGCCGTTACTCACCGGCTCGCCCAGCGAGACATACAGATCACGCAGCAAGCCAGTATCAATCGCCGCCTCGGTCATGGGCATGTTCTGCACAGTATAGTGGCGCTTTTCCGGGTGCATCACGCCTTCTTCCTTGCCGTTTTTGCTGACATGGATGTAGCCGCGACTGGCGGTGTAATTCGGCCCGTCAATATCCACCACACCATCAAAACGAAACACGTAGCCGCCTATAGCGACCGTGTCACCGACACCCATACGCACGTCCGTTTCAACCTCATAGCCTTTGACCAGCGTGACACCAATAATGAAAACAGCCACGCCTACATGCGCCAGCATCATGCCGTAATAACTACGCGACTGCCCCGCCAGCCTGGATCCCAATGTAGATCCTGGCGAGGCAGAACCCTGCGACATACCAACGCGCTGCCAAAGGCTTTGCACGGTGGTGGTGATAATCCAGGCAGCCATTAACAGCCCCAGGCTCACCAGCGGAAACCACTCACCCATCACAAACGGCAATATAATTGCCGTGGCTGCGCTCACCGCAAACGCCCAACGCAGACGTACAGCCATCTCCGGCAAGCTGGCCTTCTTCCAGCGCGCGAGGGGGCCAAGGCCCATCAAAAACATCGCCGGAGCCATCAACGGCAGAAATACGCTATCGAAATAGGGCGGACCCACCGAGATCTTGCCCATATCCAGGACATCAAGGAACAGTGGATACAACGTACCCAACAGCACCGTACCGGCAGCCGCCATAAACAGCACATTATTGCCCAACAACAGCGACTCGCGGGACACCAGGTCAAAGCTGCCACCCAAGCCTATCTTGGGCGCGCGCCAGGCATACAGCGCCAGCGAGCCGCCGATCGTCACTACCAGGAAGCCCAGGATAAACACCCCACGCTCGGGGTCTGTGGCAAACGAATGCACGGAGGTGAGTACGCCGGAACGTACCAGGAAGGTGCCGAGCAGACTCAGCGAGAAGGCCACAATCGCCAGCAGCACTGTCCAGCTCTTGAAGCTACCGCGCTTTTCCGTTACCGCCAGCGAATGGATCAGCGCGGTCC
>JANOOA010000036.1:0-22953 GCA_031421115.1 Gammaproteobacteria bacterium
GCTCGATACAAACTGCTGTGCTTCAGTCAGCCCGAGACGCTCGACAATTTCACTGCGGGTGGGCGCATCGGCGGTAGCAGTGAGGGCAATGCGCGGCACCTGTGGGAAGCGCTCATGCAGCACCGAAAGCTGCAAATATTCGGCGCGAAAATCATGCCCCCATTGCGACACGCAATGCGCCTCGTCAATGGCAAACAGCGCCAGACCCGTGGTGACACGGGTGCGCTCCAGCAGTTGCAGAAAGCGCGGCGTCATGAGCCGCTCCGGTGCCACATAGAGCAGGTCCAGCTCGCCGCGCAGCAGGCGCTGCTCCACCTGGGTAGCGGTGTAGGCGTCGAGGCTGGAATTGAGCAGCGCCGCCTTCACGCCCAATTGCAGCAGCGCGTCGACCTGGTCCTGCATCAGCGCGATGAGCGGCGACACCACAATGCCGGTGCCCGCCCGCAGCAATGCCGGAATCTGGTAGCACAGCGATTTACCGCCGCCGGTGGGCATTAACACCAGCGCGTCACCACCACCCACCACTTGCTCAATAATAGCGCCCTGGTGACCGCGAAATTCGCCATAGCCAAAAATTGTACGAAGTGTATGCAGTGCGTCCGGATTCATGGGACACATCATAACATCATCTGAAAACCACCCTCACAGATAACTCCAAAAAATATATTTATCTTTATAAATCAAGGCTTTTTGGGATGGCCACGTCCGCAATTCATGGTGTTAAATATATAACAATCAACATCTTAAACACTATCTCTGCACTTGTAGAGGGTGTGGATAACTTTTTTAAACGGGTATACACTCCCCATTCTTAAGGGTAATTATTATGATGTTCCGCAATGCTTGTTCGGGAGATGTTTAGTGAGTTCGTCCGTATGGTCGCAGTGCCTCGAACGCCTGGCGAATGAGCTTACACCGCAACAATTCAATACCTGGATCCGGCCACTGCACGCCGTTGAGGATGGCGCTGTATTGCGCCTGCTGGCGCCCAACCAGTTTGTACTGGACTGGGTGCGCGATCGCTTCACGCCCTTGATTAACGGCATTCTGTCTACCTGTAACGCAGAAATTTCCCATCAACTGATTTTCGAGATTGGCAGTGCGGCCGCCGCCCAGCCGCGTGATCGTGGCGGTAACGTGACAACCGGTATAAGCAGCGCGATAACTGGCGCGGTTACGCGGGTTGCGTCCCCTAAAAAAGGCTTCCTGCGCAAAGAACAGCACGCGGATATTGATCACATCAGCAACCTGCGCAGCGAGTTTACCTTTGATACCTTTGTTGCCGGAAAATCCAATCAACTGGCGCGCGCTGCGTCAATACAAATCGCCGAAAATCCCGGGGGCGCTTATAACCCGCTGTTTATTTATGGCGGCGTCGGTCTTGGCAAAACTCACTTGATGCACGCCGTAGGCAACCTGTTTGTGCAGCGTAATCCCGCTACAAAAGTCGTGTATCTGCACTCCGAACAGTTTGTCGGTGATATGGTGAAAGCCCTGCAACATAACACCATTGACGAATTCAAACGCTATTACCGCTCCGTGGATAGCCTGCTGATCGACGATATTCAGTTTTTCGCTGGCAAAGAACGCTCGCAGGAAGAGTTTTTTCATACGTTTAATTACTTGATGGAAGGGCAGCGGCAAATTATCATGACCTGTGACCGCTATCCAAAAGAAGTGAACGGATTGGAAGAGCGGCTTAAATCACGTTTTGGCTGGGGACTGACCGTCCACATTGAGCCACCAGAGCTGGAAACCCGCGTGGCGATCCTGATGAATAAGGCCGAACAAATGGAATGTTTATTACCGAATGAAATAGCTTTTTTTATTGCCAAGCGCATTCGCTCCAATGTTCGTGAACTCGAAGGCGCGTTGCGCCGCGTGTTGGCCAACGCCCGCTTTACTGGCAAACCGCTGACACTGGATTTCGCCAAAGAAGCGTTACGTGATTTGCTGGCTTTACAAGATCGTCTGGTAACCATTGAAAATATCCAGAAAACTGTCGCTGAATACTATAAAATCAGGGTGGCGGATCTGCTCTCAGAGCGGCGCACCCGCTCGCTGGCACGACCACGCCAGTTGGCTATGGCATTATCCAAAGAACTTACTAAACATAGCCTGCCGGAGATTGGCAATGCATTTGGTGGCCGGGATCACACCACGGTATTGCACGCGCACCGTAAAATAGCTCAATTACGTGAAAGTGATCATCATATTAATGAAGATTATTCTAACTTATTAAGAACCCTGTCAACATAATGTTAACCTGTTAAGAGTTCTATCAACATACTGTTGATAAGGTGTGGATATTTTTTTGAAATTTATAAAATAATTAGTTATTAACAAACTACCCACAGCTTTTCAGGGGTAATACCAAGTACTTAACAGCCTATTTATACTTAGGCTAAAGTATTGTAAATAAACAAAATATCATAGTTATACACGGTTTTTAAGAAGCTAATAATAGTAATAATAAATATATTATTTAGGTTACATATAATATGAAATTCTCAATATCACGCGAAAATCTTTTAAAACCCCTGCAACTGGTTGCAGGGGTAGTAGAACGTCGGCAGACGTTACCGATACTCTCTAACGTCTTGCTGAAAGCGGGTCAGGAGGGGTTGTCAATTATTGCTACGGACCTTGAAATTGAAATGTTGGCGCGTACTTCGTTCGACTGCCCTGATGAAGGTAGCGTAACGCTGCCAGCACGCAAGTTCATTGATATTTGCCGTGCTTTGCCCGAACAGGCAATAATTGAAATCAGTACTGGGGGTAGCCCCGAGAAATCCGGGGAAGAATCCGGTGGACGTGCCGTGATGCGCTCGGGGAAAAGCCGGTTTGTACTGTTGACACTGCCTGCAGCGGAGTTTCCCAATATTGGTTCATTTGAAAGTCTGTTGCAGCTTTCCATATCCCAGATAGCGCTAAAAACCCTGATCAACAGCACCAGTTTTGCCATGGCGCAGCAGGATATTCGTTATTATCTGAATGGCCTGTTACTGGAAGTGACGAATGGCCGCATGCGCGCTGTGGCAACCGATGGGCATCGGCTTGCACTGAATGACGCCAGTGCTGAAGTCAAAGTAAGTGAAGCGCTGCAGATTATCCTCCCGCGCAAAGCCGTGAATGAGTTGTCGCGCTTGCTGGATGATTCCGATAACCTGGTGGAAGTACAGATTGGTTCTAACCATATCCGACTTATAACCCCAACATTGAGTTTTACCTCGAAACTGATTGATGGACGTTTTCCTGATTATCACCGCGTCGTGCCGCAAAACGGCGATAAGATAGTGACTAGTGACCGTGAGACTCTCAAACAGGCACTGGTACGCACTTCAATTTTATCCAATGAAAAACATCGTAGCGTGCGCTTGATGCTTACCAAAGGCAGCTTGCGCCTGTTTGCCCATAATCCCGAGCAGGAACAGGCTGAAGAAGAAGTGGCGGTTGATTACAGTGGTTCTGACATTGAGATTGGTTTTAATGTCAATTACATGGTTGATGCCCTGTCGGCCATCACCACCCCGCATATTCGCTTGATACTCACCGACTCCAATAGTTGCTGCCTGATCCAGGGAGTGGGCAAAGAAGACTGCAAGTATGTGGTTATGCCGATGCGGTTGTAGTCATCAAGCTGTGTAGGCACGAGCGTACCCACGTTACCAAAGGTCTCCTTGATCTCCCATGAGCCTTTCCTCCCTTCATATAAAAAACCTGAGAAATCTTGCCGAAGTTCGCATTGAACCCACTTCACGCCTGAATATCATCCATGGTGCTAATGCCAGCGGCAAAACCAGCCTTTTGGAAGCTATTTACTTATTAGGCCGTGCCAAATCGTTTCGCAGCAGTCATCTACATATTATTGAAGGCGCAGGAAAGGGCGGTTTTATGGTGTTTGGTCAGGTGACGGATGAACTGGGAGAGCTTCAACCGCTGGGTATTCATTATGAGGGTGGTAAAATCCATATGCGTGCTGCAGGGGAGACACTAACGCAAACCGCTGAGCTGGTAACGCGCCTGCCGTTACTCTTGATTACCCCGGACAGCCATAAAATCCTCACCCTGGGACCGCGTCAGCGTCGCCGCTTTATTGATTGGGGTGTGTTCCACGTGGAACATGATTTTATGTCAGCCTGGCGGCGTTATCACCGTGCACTACGCCAGCGTAACGCCTCTTTGCGCGCACCGGGCCGGTTTGCACCGGGCGAGGTATGGGATAATGAGTTGCACGAGGCGGCAAGCCAGATTGACGGCTTCCGGCGCGACTATTTGCAACAGTTTTTACCCCTGTTAACCTATTTTGTGGAAAAGCTACTGCCCACCGACTGGAATGTTTCACTGCGCTATCTGCCCGGCTGGGCGCAGGATATGACGTTCAGTGAAGCATTGGCGCGTTCCCTGGAGCGCGATCGGTTGCTGGGATATACCCATAAAGGCCCTCACCGAGCTGATGTGCTGATTGAGGCGGCGGGTAGGCCTGTGCAAGAACATGCTTCCGGTGGCCAGCAAAAACTGTTGATGTGCGCCCTGTACCTGGCTCAGGCGACTTTGTTTAAGGTGCGCACCCAACGCCAGTGTATTATTTTACTGGACGACCTGCCCGCTGAATTGGATACTGAACACCGCCACAAGCTTATGGCCTTATTGTACGAAATTGGTGTGCAGGTGATGGTGACTACCACCGATAAAGATTTATTACATATACCTGAGGGCGCCGAAGCAAAATTGTTCCACGTGGAACATGGGGTAATTGTGGCACAGGACGGTGCCTGAACCCGTATTGCATAGACGCCATTTTGACCGAAGGCGACCGCCATCCATGGCGGTCGCCTTCGGTCAAAATGACAGGAGTAGCTGTAAATATGTTAGAATATAACGTCTTGGATATGACACCAAGGCCATAAAGGCCAAACCGCAGGACATCCTTCATGAGCGACGATAAAAAGGTTTACGATTCATCCAATATCAAGGTGCTGAAAGGCCTGGATGCGGTGCGTAAACGCCCGGGTATGTATATCGGCGATACTGATGATGGTACCGGATTGCACCACATGGTGTTTGAGGTGGTGGACAACGCCGTGGATGAGGCGCTGGCGGGGTATTGCACGCAAATTAAAGTGATTATCCATAGTGACGGCTCTATTGCTGTGACTGATGACGGGCGCGGTATCCCGGTGGATATTCATGCGGAAGAAGGCCGCTCTGCCGCTGAGGTGATCATGACAGTACTGCATGCCGGCGGCAAGTTCGATGATAACTCTTACAAGGTGTCGGGCGGCTTGCACGGTGTGGGGGTGTCGGTGGTGAATGCGCTGTCGGAGCATCTTTATCTGACGATACGCCGCGATGGTCAGGAGTTTTATCAGGAATACCGTTTGGGCGAGCCAGTGGCGCCGCTGCGTAGCGTGGGCGACAGCACCCAAACCGGTACCGAAATTCGTTTTGTCCCCAGCCCGACGATTTTCACCCACATCGAATTTCATTATGAGATTCTCGCCAAACGCCTGCGCGAGTTATCGTTTCTTAATTCCGGTGTATGCATTCAACTGATTGACGAGCGCAACGATAAGAGCGATGTGTTTGAATACCCCGGCGGCATCCGCGCTTTTGTTGGTTACCTGAACCGCAACAAGGCGCCGATCCACAACAGCGTGTTCCACTTTGTAGCAGAGCGCGATAAGACCGTGGTGGAGGTGGCGCTGCAATGGAATGAGTCGTACCAGGAAAATGTTTTCTGTTTTACCAATAATATCCCGCAGCGCGATGGTGGCACGCATCTGGCCGGGCTGCGCGGCGCGTTAACGCGCACCCTGAATCAATATCTGGATAAGGAAGCGCAAAAAGCCAAAGTAGCGCCGATTGGTGATGATGCCCGTGAAGGCCTGACGGCGGTGTTGTCGGTGAAGGTGCAGGATCCCAAGTTCTCATCGCAGACCAAGGAAAAGCTGGTGTCTTCCGAGGTGAAGGCGGTGGTGGAGTCGCTGGTGGCGGAAAAACTCGAAGAGTTTTTGCTGGAGCATCCCGCTGAGGCGCGCATTATTACCGCCAAGATCATTGATGCCGCGCGTGCCCGCGAAGCCGCCCGCAAAGCGCGTGAACTAACCCGTCGCAAAGGCGTGCTGGATATCGCCGGACTGCCCGGCAAGCTCGCCGACTGTCAGGAAAAAGACCCGGCACAGTCCGAACTATTCCTGGTGGAGGGTGATTCCGCAGGCGGTTCGGCAAAACAGGGTCGTGACCGGCGTTATCAGGCGATCCTGCCGCTCAAGGGCAAGATTCTTAACGTCGAGCGCGCACGCTTTGACAAGATGATTTCGTCAGCAGAAATTGGCACCTTGATCACCGCGTTGGGTTGCGGCATTGGCCGTGAGGAATACAACCCGGACAAGTTGCGCTACCATCGTATTATCATCATGACAGACGCTGATGTTGACGGTTCGCATATCCGCACCCTGTTGCTGACGTTTTTTTACCGCCAGATGCCGGAATTAATCGAGCGCGGTCATCTGTATATCGCCCAGCCGCCTTTGTATAAAGTGAAGAAAGGCAAGCAGGAGCGTTATGTCAAAGACGACATTGAGCTGAATCTGTATCTGCTGCAAACCGCGCTTGATGATGCGCGGCTGTTTGTCACCACGGATGCGCCGCCCATCAGCGGCATCGCGCTGGAAGAATTGGCGCGTGCCTATGTGGTGGTGATGGCCACCCTCAAGCGCCTGTCGCGTCGCGTCAGCGCCACAGTGCTGGAAGCCATGATCTATATGCCACTGCTAAGTGAAGAGGCGCTACGTGACAAAGAACAGACGGTAACGTGGTTTGCCGAGCTGCAAAACCGCCTTAATAATGATGTAGACTTGACTTCAACGTATGAAATCCGCGTCGAGCAGGGCATTGAATCGCCGTTGCACCGCGCCATGGTCACAGAAGTCGCTCACAGTGTACCGGCGCTGCGCGAACTGGGTGGCGAATTTTTTACCTCAGGTGAATATCGCAGCATGGTCGAGCTGGGCAAGCGTCTTGACGGCTTGTTGCAAGAGGGTGCAGTTATTGCCCGTGGCGAGCAGCAGCAAAAGATTACCAGCTTCAAGCAGGCGCTGGGTTGGCTGTTTGGTGAAGCCAAGCGCGGTCAGCACATTCAGCGCTATAAAGGGTTGGGTGAAATGAATCCCGCGCAGTTGTGGGAAACCACTATGAACGCTGAGGCACGCCGCCTGCTGCAAGTGCGGGTTGAAGACGCCGTGGCGGCCGATGAAATTTTCACCACGCTGATGGGTGACCAAGTGGAGCCACGCCGGGATTTTATCGAAAAGAATGCCTTGTCGGTAGCGAATCTGGATATTTAGGGGTATTTTTCTTCCCTCTCCTTTTTTTTGGTATGTCTATAAAAGACAATTTAATCAACAGGGTAACGCCAAATTAGGATGATCGGCCATGACCCTGCCAAGTTCCGTTTTCCGTGGCGTGACGGTAATCAATTCCGGTTGTTGATCGACGGCGAGCAATTCTACCCCGCAATGCTTGACGCGATTAATGCTGCGCATGCCAGCGTTTTCCTTGAAATGTATCTCGTCACTTCTGGCGTAGTCGCCACGGCGTTTATTGATGCCTTGATTACTGCCGTTGACCGGGGGGTGATGGTGTGCGTGTTGTTCGACGATTTTGGCGCGGGCGGGTTGAACAAGGGTGACCGGCAACGCCTGCGGCACGGCGGGGTACGTTTGCATTTTTATAATCCACTGCAACATCTGCGCATCACTAAACTGCATCATCACCTGTCGCGTGACCACCGTAAACTGTTGATGGTGGATGGGCAGATAGCCTATACCGGGGGCGCGGGCCTAACCGACGATTTTGCCCGCGAGGCTAACAGGAACAGTAATTCACCGCGCCACTGGCGCGAAACCATGATTGAAGTGCGTGGACCGCTGTTGGCCGATTGGTTAAACTTGTTTCTGGAAAACTGGGAATATTCTACGCGCGAAGTGCTGGTGGTTAATACCCATACCCCCCTCGCGGTGGTTGGTACGGAGCGTGGCCGAGTGACCATTGCCCAGGGTGCCGCGCACGTCGAAGTTAAAAGCTCTTTTGTTAATCATGCGCGGAATGCGCAACGGCGTATCTGGGTCGCTACTGCGTATTTTGTGCCCTCCTGGAAAATCCGCCGTGCCTTGCGGGTGGCGGCGCGGCGCGGCGTCGACGTGCGCTTGCTGTTACCCGGCCCCTACACAGACCACCCCGCAATTCGCCATGCCGGGCGGCGCTTTTATTATGGATTGCTGCGCCATGGCGTGCGGATTTTCGAATACCAGCCGCGCTTCACCCATGCCAAGGTAGCGCTGTGTGACAACTGGGCGTCGGTGGGTTCCAGTAATATTGACCGCTGGAATCTGTATTGGAATCTGGAGGCGAATCAGGAGGTTGATGATGCGCCGTTTGCCGCCCAAGTTGGTGCGATGTTCGAAGCGGATTTTGCCTTGAGCCGTGAATACGGCCTCGATGAATGGCGCGCCCGGCCATGGTATTACCGGATCCAGGAGTGGTTCTGGGGCGGGGTGGATGCCGCCATGTCGCGGCTGGTCAAGCATAAGGATAATAAATAGATTATTAATCCTAGAAAAAGCAGTTGTCCACGAAAAACACGAAAAACACGAAAAAATTCAAAGGGTTCTATGCTGCGAATTAATACCCAATGGGTGAGATGTTAAAGCAATGCAACTTCTTGTTTTATTTCGTGCCTTTCGTGTTTTTCGTGGATGAATTGCGGTTTTTAGGTTAATCAGTATGTTGGTCAATGCGCCCGCCTGGTGCCGCTATATGATCCACCCAGAATCCCGTTCCAATCTTCATGCGCGATCCCTCTGGTTTTAGATGGTTACAAGGATGCGGGAGCTGGAATCAGAAGACAAGTCTGGGGTTGGTGGAGCGCTTACAATGATCCGTGCAAATTATCGCGTCAGCCGATCCGTCAGCCGAGATGATATACTTGGCAACAGCTACCCTTCCCCTGCAATCTTCTACTGAGCCATGCTTACTCATGCCACACACCCTGGACAGACATCTCTACGAAGGGGAGACCAGCCTGCCATGCGTCAGCACGGCGCTTACGCTGAGCGGCCCTGCTGGCCCGCTGGAAGCGATCACGGCCTTTCCTCTGGACACCGGCATGATGCGCGCGATTGGCGTGATCTGCCATCCTCACCCCCTGTATGGTGGCACCCTGACCAACAAGGTGGTGCATTCTATTTCACGCACCCTGAATGATCTGGGTGTGGGCACGGTGCGTTTTAATTTTCGCGGCGTGGGCGCTAGTGCGGGGCAGTATGCGGATGGCGCGGGAGAAGTCGACGATTTGCTTGCGGTGATTGATTGGGTAAACGAGTCGTACCCTGATCATGCACTGTGGCTGGCGGGATTTTCATTTGGCGCCTATATCGCGCTGCTGGGTTCGCAACATCGACCCGTGGCACGGCTGGTGACCATCGCACCGCCCGTCAATATGTTTGATTTGAGCGGCGTTGCGGCGCCCGATTGTCCGTGGCTGTTGATTCAGGGTGATCAGGATGAGATTGTGCCGTGCCATGACGTGCTGGCATGGGCAGCGCAACTGGTGTCAGCGCCGCAGGTGGTGTGCATGAAAGATGTCGATCATTTTTTTCATGGTCATTTGAATGATCTGCGTGAGGTGTTGCGGCAGGTGCTAACAGAACCTGACAGCAGGGCGCCGCGATCAGGTGGTTAATTGCTGCGCCATGGCATTCAGCCCGTCGCTTCCTTCGAGCAACTGGTTCATGACCATAATGACCTGCACTTCATCAAGCTTTAATGCGGCCAGAACTGCCGGAGGCACATCATGACTTTCGGAATCACCAATACCATAGGGTTTAAGCACGCGGTCTGCGACCAGCGCCAGATGTACATACACGGCATGGGGGCCGGCATAGCTTTCGTTGTGGTGTTCAGACGCCGTCACTACGATTTCTTCGGGCAAGCGCCATGCTTTCATCAGCCATGAGCCGACCTGGCAATGATCGGCGCCTAATATTTCCTGTTCGATGGATACCACGGATCTTTCTGGATTTTTTTCTACCGCTGCATTGATCAGTAAAAATTCCTGTTTGAATAAGTGCCCTTGCAGCAAGTGGCCAAAGTTATGCAGCAATCCGGCGAGGAACGCGAGCCCCGCACGCGGACGAATCGGTTCGGGCATGGCTCGACCCAATGCCTGCATTAATGCGGCACTGTAAGCGGCATGACGCCAGAATGCCGCTAACCCTAACGGGCCATGCTGAGGGATTTTAAATGGCCTGGCGGTGGCGACGCCGAGCGCCAGATTCATTACCACGTCATATCCCAGCACGCGCGCGATGGCGGTGTCGACGGAATCAACCGTGCCTTTATAGCCAAAGAACGGTGCGCTGGCGTAACGCATCACTTGCGCGGCCAGACTGGGATCAAGCTCAACGAGGCGGGCGAGATCGTTGGCGCCGGCTGTTGCGTTGCCGCTGAGCTGAATGATTTTGTGTGCCATTTCGGGCAACGGCGGCAACATACCCATGCGCTCAATGCGCTGCTTTAAGTCGCCGTCGTCGCTTTGTATGACGACAGCAGCGTTTTTATGCTGCGTAAAATTACCGCCAAGCCAGGCATTACGCTGCATTACATGAAAAATTTTGCTGTGGACCTGAATTAGGTGCGCGTCATCTCCTGCGGCGAAATAAATGTCATACCCTGCTTGCAGAAGGCTGTCGTCAAGCATGGCTCTTACGCCATAGGCTTCACTTGCCACTGGAATAAATCCCGGCTTGCAATCATGAAAAACAGCCATCACCTGGGCTTGTGGAGCCAGCACTAATTGGCGATGCAATAATTTGCAGACAGCATTGATGTCTAGCGTATGGGTGATGGGAATGATGGCCATCACTAGACCAATGTTATCTTTCAATGCGATGGACTGGAATACCGATTGTGGCGCAATGCCGACTATTTCTGCGGCTTGCATCAGGGACGTGACGGGCGTAGGAGACGATGGCAACTTTATCACGGTATGCGCGATGCGGTTGCTGTCGAGGTATTGCTTTAGCTTGTATGCAATCGCCATCGCGACCCCATTACCTTATGTTGTGGCGCATACTTGCGCATAATCAATATAGCCGGGAAAGTGTGCGCCCTCACTGCAATAATGGCATTGCGGGTTACGTTTGAGTTTAAATTCGGTGAAGGTGGCGCGTAGCGCATCGTAATACAGCATTTTACCGACCAGCGGTTCGCCAATGTTGAGCAATATCTTGAGCGCTTCAACTGCTTGCAATACGCCGATCACCCCGGGCATGACGCCTAACACGCCAACCTCGGAACAGGACGGCGCCATGTCGGCGGGCGGTGGCTCGGGGAACATGCAGCGATAACATCCGCTTCGGTGCTTCTCGTAGCCTGGCCAGAATACCGTGATCTGACCTTCAAAGCGATAAACCGCTGCATGCACATTGGGCAGGCCGAGCTTGACGCAGGCGTCGTTAATCAAATAACGCGTGGGCAGATTGTCAGTGCCATCGACAATGACATCATAACCCGACAGAATCTCTTCAACATTGTCGGCGCTCAGGTGGGTTTTGTAACCCACTACGTTGACTTTAGGATTGAGGGCTTCCAGTGACTCACGCGCAGAATCTACTTTTGGCATACCGATGCGTGCTTCGGTATGCAGAATCTGCCGTTGCAGGTTGCTGCGGTCTACCACATCGTGATCGACCACGCCCAGCGTGCCTACACCCGCTGCCGCAAGATAATACGCAGCAGGTGAACCTAGCCCCCCCGCGCCGATCAATAATACTTTGCTGCCCATCAATTTGATTTGGCCTGCTTCGCCGATTTCCGGCAATAACAGGTGGCGCGAGTAGCGTTCGCGCGCATCGGCATCGAGGGTCAACGGTGTTTCAAAGGGCAGGCCTTGATTCTTCCAGCGGTTAAATCCACCCGCCACCGAGCGCACATCGGTGTAACCCAGGTTGCGCAACGCATCGGCCGCAAACAGGGAGCGCATGCCGCCCGCGCACATCGTCAGCAAGGTGCGCGACTTATCCTCTACGGTATCCTCAATGCGCAGCTCCAAAAAGCCCCGTCCCATGCGTAGCGCCTGCTTGGGACTGCCGGCGGCAATTTCATCCGCTTCACGCACGTCTATTAACAACGCGCCAGCATTTTGCAGCGCCAAGGCCTCTGTGGGCATAATTTCGGGGATCAGCGCCTTGATTTCATCAAGGCGACGGTCTTTTGCTTTCATCATCAATCTCCTGCTAAGCAATCGCCGTTTTAAGGGTCAATACTATTTTGATTATCTTATCAAATTTGGCGGCATGCGGGGGTGACGGAGGTCACTTTAGCGGAAGCGCCAAATGACGCCCGCATAACCCATACTCGTTTAACGCGGGTCTTTTGCACAACGAAAGCCCAGGTCACTGAACGCTGAATGCGGCGCCAGATAAAAGCGGTAGGCGCCCCGGTAAAAATGACCAATAACATAGTGACCAATGCCCCCCCAGCCACCACCTCTGACCACTTTATTCTGCTTGGCAAAGGCGGTGCTTTTATAAGTGCTCCCTGGAGATGATTGGGGGTAAGGCTGGTAGTCATCCTGCACCCACTCCATGACATTGCCCGCCATATCAAAAAGCCCATAGGGTGATTTACCTTGCGGATACGCGCCCACGGGGGACACTCCATCTTCCCAATTATCGGCACTTGCGGCATTTAGCTTAACGGGATCCCAGTCATGGCCCCAGGGAAACTCCTGACCCCGCGCGCCGCGCGCTGCTTTTTCCCACTCGGCTTCGCTGGGCAGGCGTTTTTTCACCCATGCACAATAGTCGCGCGCGTTCGGCCAGGTGACGCCCGTGACGGGGTAGTTGCCAAGAGTTTTTTGGCGCTTTTCTATGGCGGAAAGCAAAACGTCTTTGCTTAAGGTGCGAACATCGAGACCGGGTGTAATATCTGCTTCTGAAACGAAACTCCGTAGCTTGGTGATATCTGCCGACTCAAGGATTTCACGCGTTAAAAGATAACCATTTTTTTCCCATTGCGCGGGTAACCAGTAATTGGTCTTGACGACAAACTCACGGTATTGCGCGTTAGTGACTTCATAGGCGTCCATGAAAAAATCGGGCAAGCGTATTTTACGTTGCGGATGCTCATCAAGATACCAGGGCTTGGACAAACCAAGTTCTTTGGCTTTATCGGCATTGTCGGTTTTATTGCTGCCCATAACGAATTCGCCGGCGGGAATCAGTACCATGCGGGGAGGAGGACTATTTTCAGCAGCGCCAGATCTGGCGCTGGCGCATCCGGCAAAAACACCTGAGAAAACCAAAGCCAACGCTGACCAGAATTGAAACCGCATGTTCAGAGTCATCAATACTGCGTCTTATTTCAGCTTGCTTTCAATTGCACGGATATCCTGCAACTCTTGCGCACTGTATATACTTTCCAGGTCAGTTGCGACCGCACGATGCGGTACCAGCAGCAGCTCCGCTAAATCTTTGATGTTTTGATCAATTACATTGAGCTTGCCTTGTGTCACGCTTTGGCCGAGGCTGTGCAATGTGGCGGAATAACTATAGCCCCCCTCGGCAAATACCAGCTCAATAAATTTTTTGCGCTTTTCGGGCGGCAGGCTCAACGGTGAACCCCCTAACTGCTGGCTTTCTTCAACAGCACGATAAGCATCTGCCAGTTTTTCCAGGGCGGCCTTATCGCCCAATGGCGCAGCCACCTTAGCGCCGTAATCACCGCAGGCCACCATGCCCAGGAACACCATGCTTAGTAACAAGGGGGCGATACGTAATTGTGAAAATGTCATTTATTTACGCTCCGCAGCAAGTAGCAGGTTTGAAACTTCTGCATTATGTTCGCCCAGTGCCAGCATCAGCGCGGTGCTGCCTTCTTGGTTTTTGAGTGTGGGATCAGCGCCTGCGGCCAGCAATTCTTTCGCCGCATTAATTTTATCTTTCATGGATGCCCAGTGTAATGCGCTATATCCGGCATCGTCCTGACTATTAATTTGTGCGCCGTGTGCCAGCAGTGCCTTGATGACAGGCGCTTGATCTTTTAACGCGGCACGCATCAGTGGGGTGGTGCCGGTGTTATCTGTCACATTCACCTGCGCACCATGCGCCAGCAATAAATTCACGATTTCAAGATTACCCATTCTCGCGGCGTGGGGCAGCGCCGTCCAGTCATATTTGTTGCGTGCATTAACGTCCGCACCCTGTGCTAGCATGTGGTCTATTACTGCGACATCCCCATCTAGTATCGCATTCATGAGGGGCGTATTTTTATCCCCACCCACCACTACAATAGCCGCAAGCACCGCCGCCATTAGCGCACCCATGGATAACAGTCTTCGATGTGCCGATTTCATTTTAATCCTTATACACAGTTACTAATTGACGTGGTGCATCGTTCACGAAAAGCACGAAACGGTTTTATGGGGCGCGCGGCTCTACGATAGTTTTTTCGTAGATCGCATCGTGCCATTGACCATGCGTAACTTCCGGCGCCAATAGGTGCCAATATCAGTCTATGATACCAAACTCTGGCCTATGCGCCTTTGCTATCGGCTCGGAAGGGCCCATTAAATGGCGATATACATCCGGCATGGTATCGCGCACCAGCACGATGTAGTCGGGGCGGCGACCCATTATTGTTTGATCCTGATTTTTTGTGCGGATTACTAATGCCCACTAACCGCAGTGCCGCCTATAACCTCCTCCATTAGGTATATCGACCGTACGCCTCATCCCCTCTGAGAGCCTATAATATAAACGAAATACCCCCGTATATCACATCCAAATGGATGAATAATTTGCATTTAAGCCTAAATTACGGTAGAAACAGACCGTCTACATCCCCCGACTTCGCGCGGGCAGTCTCTGAAAAATCAAAAGGTCGCTCCATGCACATATTTCCCTGCCCGCGCTGCGAGGCACACAGCATCCCGTTGAGTGATAAGTTCAAAGCCGGATTATGGCTGTCTATTACGTGTAAGAACTGCAGTGCCAGTTTGATCGCCCTGCCGATTTTACTGGCGCTGGTACATTTCATGTATGTGTGGAATGTGGTGTGGCTAATATCAGCGTATTACTTTGAGATGGAATGGTTTTACTATCTGGGCATTATGCTTGAATGGGCGGTGCTTGAAGCCATGAATATCTGGTACATGCCCTTGGCGGCGCAGCGCGCCGCACCTGTACCTTAGCTATCGTGGCACGCATCCTGGGCATCGTTGCGCCTGGGGTGTTGACCGACGAATCCAACGCCCGGTAGAGCAACGCAGGGAGCTGTTGCCGGGATGCGCAAGAACCGCCATCCATGCATGGCGCAAGTGGTTATAATGGACGCTCTATCCCCCTGATGGCAGGGCAGCCATCCCATTACTTATCTCATGGCACACACTATGCTACCGTATAACCTGCAAGATATAAGTCAGTCCATTCCCGCTGCTTACCTGGCGCGTGGCCGCGAGTATCAGCGCACTGGACGCGTCTCGGGGCTGTCGGTTTCGCCGGATGGTGGGTTGATTGCGGGGTTGGTGCAGGGCGGCCTGCAAAGGCCTTATCGGGTCATCGCCCGCGTCACCAATGGGCGGGACGGCACCCATATTCGAGGGGATTGCAGTTGCCCGGTTGGCGGCAATTGCAAGCATGTGGCGGCCGTGCTGTTACAGGCATTGCAACAGCAGCCTGCCGCCCAACAACTTGCCCCACCAGAACCCACAAAGACGGCGAGCGTGAAAAATCCGGCCCGTGCTAATGCCAGCACAGGCGCCAGCGCTCCAATCGATGATTGGCTGGCGCGTCTTGAGCGTGCCCACAGTGACTCCGGATCGCCTGCATCCGCGCCTGAGCAGCGGTCGGAAAATGCAGAGAGAATACTGTATCTCATCCATCTGAAAGACGCCGTGCAGGGATGCACAAGTGTCGCCAGAGGCAGGATGCCGGAAGCGACTGACCTTATGTCGCCTTGTGTGGTGGTGACCCTGGTCATGGTGCGGCAGCTTAAAGCGGGAGGTTATGGCAAGCTGCAAATCCTCTCCAGCATGGCGCTGGCAACACCACCGCGTTATGCAGCGCCTGCCGACGCGGCGATTTTGCGTGGGCTGTATATGTTCACCCCGTTGCTGACTGTGGGCGCTTGCCGTCTCGAGGGCGTGGCGGGTGAGCGCGTGCTGCGTGACATGCTTGCCACCGGACGCTGTCACTGGCAGACTAAGGATAGCCCGGCGCTGGTACTGGGCGAACCACGGCACGGGCGTATTGAATGGATGATGTCGCCCGACGGCACGCAGCGCCCACAGGTGACTGATGTGGCGGGCATCGATAAGGTGACGGTGCTGCCGCTCACTCCGCCGTGGTATCTGGATGCGGCTCACCAGCAATGCGGCCCGTTACTGACGGATCTGCCCAACGCCGTAGCCGCCGCCTTGTTGAGCGTGCCTGCGGTGACGCCAGATCAACTGCTCGCAGTGCGCGAGGCATTGCAGCAGATGCCGAATGTGCCGTTGCCGCAAACCTTTACCAAAGTTACGCGCAAAACCGTCAAGCCCATTCCCTGCTTGCGCCTGTTTATACAAACACTGAAGGTGCGCCGCCAGTTCTATTGGCAGGTGAACGCGGATCAGTTGGATGTGGAGTCAGTACGGCTGTCATTTGATTATGCGGGGGAGCGGGTGCCGCTGGGTGACAAACGCAGCGAGATCACCCGTGTCGCCGATGTTGACAATGGTCACACGTTGCTGCATCTGGTGCGTGACCAAGAGGCCGAAAGTCAGGCGCTGCTGCTGCTCGATGAAGACTATGGCTTCATGCCGCTTGAGTCCGAACCAATGTTTGATATTCCCCCGGACAGTACTTTTGATCTGACGATGACGGATGAGGATCGGCAGGATGCCCTGCTGGGTTTCAGCCTTAATGGCGTACCTGCGCTGCGTGCGCTGGGGTGGCACGTCGATATTGCCGAAAATTACAGTTATCGCCCGGTAGATAACGTGGGCGACTGGTACGCAGATGTCGAGGAAGGCAGCGGCAGCGACTGGTTTGGATTGGAGCTGGGGATCATGGTGGATGGCAAACCACTCAATCTGTTGCCGATTCTGATCAACATGCTGCATAACGCGCCCGATGCAATGGACTTGACCGCTCTTAAGAACATGTCGCCTGATCAAGCCTTTATTGCGCGCCTCGACGATGGCCGTTTGCTGCCGCTGCCCATTGAGCGCGTCAGGAATGTGCTGGGCACACTGATCGAACTTTACAATAAAGATCTGGACAAAAACGGCCGCCTGCAACTTCCCGCAATACAGGCCGGACAGTTGGCTGAGCTGGAATCGCTGGCCGGAAAAAATATGGAATGGCAGGGTGGTGAACGCCTGCGCGAACTCGGCCACCGCTTGCGCGACTTCAAAGGCATCGCCGAAGCCGCGCTGCCCGCAGGCCTCAATGCCGAACTGCGCCATTATCAACACCAAGGGTTGAGCTGGCTGCAATTCCTGCGTGATTACGGGCTGGCGGGCATTTTGGCGGACGATATGGGGCTGGGTAAAACTGTGCAGACACTTGCCCATCTGCTGCTCGAAAAACAGAGTGGGCGCATGGATCGCCCCAGTCTGGTGATCGCCCCCACCAGCCTGATGGTCAACTGGCGCATTGAGGCGGAGCGCTTTGCGCCGTCGCTGAAAGTGCTGGTGCAACAAGGCACGCAACGCAAGCAGCACTTCGAGCGCCTCGCAGATTATGATGTGGTGCTAACCACCTACCCACTCTTGCCGCGTGATCAAGAGATATTGCTGGCGCAGGAATATCATCTCGTGATTCTTGATGAAGCGCAGGTTATCAAGAATCCCAAAGCGAAAGCCAGCCAGATCGTCCGTCAGATCAAGGCGCGTCATCGTCTGTGCCTCACCGGTACACCCATGGAAAATCATTTAGGCGAGATGTGGTCGCTGCTCGACTTCCTGATGCCCGGCCTGCTGGGTAACGAAAAGCACTTCAACGCGCTATTCCGCACCCCCATCGAAAAACACGGTGACGCCACGCGTCGTGACATTCTGCGGCGTCGCATCGCACCGTTCATGTTGCGCCGCACCAAACAGGAAGTGGTGAAGGAGCTGCCGCCTAAAAGTGAAATTCTGAGCAATGTGGATCTGGCGGGCGCACAGCGTGATCTTTATGAAAGCATTCGGCTCGCCATGCACGAAAAAGTGCGCAATGAAATCAACAAAAAAGGTATGGCGCGCAGCCAGATCGTAATTCTGGATGCGCTGCTCAAACTGCGCCAGGTGTGCTGCGACCCACGGCTGGTCAAACTCGACAGCGCGAAAACCGTCAAACACTCCGCCAAGCTCGAGCAGCTCATGGAAATGCTACCCGCGATGGTGGAAGAAGGCCGCCGCATCCTGCTGTTTTCGCAATTTACCAGCATGCTGGCGCTGATCGAAGAAGAATTGCAGCAACGCAAGCTCGATTACGTGCAACTCACTGGCAACACCCGTGACCGCGCCACACCAGTGCAGCGTTTTCAAGCCGGTGAAGCGCCGCTGTTTCTTATCAGCCTCAAGGCCGGTGGCACGGGTCTTAACCTCACTGCCGCCGACACTGTCATTCACTACGATCCGTGGTGGAACCCTGCCGTGGAAAACCAGGCCACTGATCGCGCCCACCGCATTGGCCAGGACAAAGCCGTGTTCGTTTATAAACTCATTACACGAGGTACGGTGGAAGAAAAAATACTCGGTATGCAAGCACGCAAAAAAGAACTGGCCGACAGCCTGTTCGATGAAACTGCCAAGAGTGGACCGAAGCTCACCCTGGAAGATTTGAATGCGCTGTTTGAGCCGTTGGGGTAGCAGGCAACGAGCAGCAAGCCCATTTTCTGAATGCTTTCGACTTCAGGGCACCTCTAAAAATTCGTCATTCCCACCTGCGCGGGGATGACGGGAATTGGAATTTTTAGAGGTGCCCTGAAGTCAGCATCACGCTGCGTTTTTTGCACTTGGCCATTGAAACGGCCGTCAGCTCAGGCGCCGATCTTCTCGCAGTAGTCTTTCCAGTTCTTCAGCCGGGATTGGCCTGCTGAAATAATACCCTTGCATTTCGTCGCATTTCATTTCTCGTAAAACCGCCAGCTGTTCTGCCGTTTCAACCCCTTCGGCAATGACATTCAGTTTCAGGTTGTGGCCCAGTGCGATGATGGTGGCGGCAATGACTGCGCTGTCTGGATCGGTTGCAATGTCATCGACAAATGATTTGTCGATTTTGAGCGTATGGATAGGAAAACGCTTTAAGTGGGCCAGGCTGGAATGTCCCGTGCCAAAATCGTCAACGGAAAGGCTCACGCCCATCTCATGTAGCTTGTTCAACGTGGCAATGGTTTCGCCTAGATTCTTCATGATCATGCTTTCGGTCACTTCCAGCTCCAGATTGTCTGAATGAAGGGCAAGACCCGCATCTTCCATCGCTTTGGCCACAACTGCCACCAGTTGGGGCTGCCGGAATTGGCGCGCTGACAGGTTCACGGCCATGCGAACGTGCGGCAATCCCGCATCCTGCCATGCCTTGCTTTGCTTGCAGGCAGCACGTAAGACCCACTCCCCGATGGATATGATCAAATGGCTTTCTTCTGCTATCGGAATAAATTTGCCGGGCGGGATCAAACCCTTTTCAGGGTGCTCCCAGCGTAGTAGCGCCTCCACGGCGAAAACTTTTCCGCTCCTGATATCCACTTGCGGCTGGTAGTGCAGCACAAGCTCGTTTCTTTCGAGCGCATGGCGCAGACCGTTTTCGATTTCACTGCGTTCACGGGTGAGCGTGTTCATTTCCGCCGTGTAAAATTGGAAATTGTTTTTGCCGGCATCCTTGGCGTGATACATGGCAATATCCGCGTCCCGAAGCAGGTGGCTGATCTCGGTGTCGTCAAGCGGAAACACCGTGATGCCGATGCTCGCGGTCACATGCATTTCATGGCCGTCTGCAATGACGGTCTCGGACACTGCGGCAAGAATGGTTTCCGCGATATGAGCAATGCTTTGTACCGCCGCGACGTTATGCACCAGGATGATAAATTCGTCGCCACCCGGGCGCGCGACTAAATCGTCTTGACGCAACACCGTAGTCAGCCGCTGTGCGATTTTTCTCAGCAGGGCATCCCCGTATTCGTGGCCGAGCGTGTCGTTAATGTTTTTGAACCCGTCCAGATCGAGAAACATGACCGCCAGCAGCGTTTCTGTGCGCAGGGTGCTGGCCATGGCGTGAGCCAGAATTTCCTGAAGCAGGATGCGGTTGGGCAAGCCAGTTAAGCCATCGTGGTTCGCCTGATGGCGTATCTGATCGTATTGCCTTTTGATGACGCGGTCGGCGTGCCTTACGATGAAAAAAAGGATGATGTAAAGTGTGGTCAGCACCCCGATCACGGTCGCGGTAACGAGAAGTTCCTGCTTTTTGATGTTCGCTACCAAGTCTGTGACGTCGGTATATATCTCCATTACGCCTTCAATGGGCGCGGTATCGCTACGGCGTAGTGCTACGTAGCTTGACAGCAAATTACGGTTCATGATCTCCCCGTGGAAGGCGCTGAACTTGTCGCGGCTGGAGAATTCGGTCACCACCAGTCCTTTACTTGCAGCGATAAACCCGGGGTTATTGCTGTAGTTCTTGCCGATCTGCGCAACTTCCGTCGAAAATAGCGTACGCCCGTCGGGTTGGTAGATCTTCACCTTGACCGTATTGGTACCGCGCATCGCATCGCGCACGGTTTGCTGCAGCGTGACGATTTCTGGATGACTGCGCAGGGTATTGTCGTCGAACTGTGCCGATGAAGTGACGAAGCTGCGGAACTGCGGCCAAATGAAATTGGAGAAAGTATGCGTCAGCGCGACGTGGTTGATTTCACCAAGTTCAAGTAGACTTTTTGTCGCAATCTGCCGGTAGAGCGCGCCTAAGATAATGGTCGCCACCACTAGCAAGATCAAGCTCGTGACAGAAAAAAAGCGCAGTAATCGAAACATGATGCTCTCGCTGGTTGTGATGGACCCCAGCTATCCTGAATTACTCTGGAATAAACCGAAATTTTCTATTAGGGACACGAGAATTATAAACATACCAATTCAGATTCTGTTTCTTCGTTACCACAAACCTTGACACAATACTGTTAGATTAACAATCCCCCCGCTCGCACTGAGCCTGTCGAAGGGTTCTGGATGCGTGGCGGGTGGTTCGACAGGGCTCACCACGAACGGTTAAACTAACAGTATTGAACCTTTACACTGTTCTCGTACGGCGCATCCAACATTCGCGCTACAGTACGCATCCCCTGCCAATGGAGGGGAAACGGCAGTAGACATATGTTCTTGGGAGGGTTAGGTTTGTTGTGGGTATGTCAGTTACATCCGTTGTTGCTGGGTGCGTGACAAGCGCCGACCTTTCCTGCCCATATACCCGTACCAGCGGAATTGGCTGGACAAGAGCCGTTGAATTTCCTATTCTTACCATTGTTCCAATAACATCCTCCATTTGAGTGAGTAAGGGGTTTCCCGTGTCTTCAGTCTTAACAGCGCCGCCGTTGATGCCCCCCAGGCAGCCTTCGTTTTCCTACGATGACCTGATCCGTTGTGGTCATGGGCAATTATTTGGCCCGGACAATGCCCAGTTGCCGTTGCCACCCATGTTGATGTTTGATCGCATCACCTCTATCACCGAAGACGGCGGTGCGCATGGCAAGGGTCAGATCGTGGCCGAGCTGGATATTCGCCCCGACCTCTGGTTTTTCGGCTGTCATTTTCCGGGTGATCCGGTGATGCCGGGTTGCCTGGGGCTCGACGCCATGTGGCAACTGGTGGGCTTTTACCTGGCTTGGCGCGGTGGCCCTGGCCGTGGCCGCGCCCTGGGTGTGGGTGAGGTCGGTTTCCGGGGGCAGGTGACGCCGGCAAATAAACTCATCACCTACCGTATCGACATGACGCGCGTCATCGCCCGCAAGCTTTTCCTGGGCGTGGCGGATGCGGTGATGGAGGTGGATGGCCGCGAGATTTATAGCGCCACGGGTCTGCGTGTTGGCCTGTTCACTAATACCGATGATCTTTAGAGGAATCTGTTATGCGGCGCGTGGTAGTTACAGGATTTGGCATTGTCTCCAGCATCGGCAACGATCGCCATGAGGTTTTAACTGCGTTGCGCGAAGGTCGTTCCGGCATCGAGTTTTGTCCCGAATATGCCGAGCTGGGTCTGCGTTCGCAGGTGTGTGGGTCGGTGCATATCGACACCGAGGCACTGATTGATCGCAAGCTGCGCCGCTTCATGGGCGACGCGGCGGCCTATGCCTATATCGCCATGCGCCAGGCCATTGAACATGCCGGGCTGACACCCGCGCAAATATCACAGCCCCGCGTTGGCCTGATTGCCGGTTCTGGCGGCGCGTCTACCGCCAACGTGGTTGAGGCGGCGGATATCCTGCGCCAGAAAGGAATTCGCCGTGTGGGGCCCTACATGGTGCCGCGCACTATGTCCAGCACCGTCTCGGCCTGTCTGGCGACCTCGTTCGGCATCAAGGGCGTGAACTATTCCATCAGCTCCGCCTGCGCCACCAGCGCCCACTGCATCGGCAATGGCATGGAACTGATCCAGCTTGGCAAACAGGATATTGTCTTCGCCGGGGGCGGCGAAGAGCTGCACTGGACGCAGACCATGTTATTCGATGCCATGGGCGCGCTATCGTCAAAGTACAACGACACCCCGTCGCGTGCCTCACGCACTTACGATGCGGCGCGTGATGGTTTTGTCATCGCCGGCGGTGGCGGCATGCTGGTGCTCGAAGAACTCGAACACGCCCTGCAGCGCGGCGCGCCGATCTACGCTGAGCTGGTGGGTTACGGCGCCACGTCCGACGGTGTGGACATGGTGCAAC
>JANOOA010000037.1:0-8341 GCA_031421115.1 Gammaproteobacteria bacterium
AAAAAGTGAGAAATTCAGTGAAAAAGTTCTTTAGGGTTGATGCATTTGTGGCTGCTGAAGTCCTGCACTACAAAATGGCAGCTGCTCACCCCAAACGGGGTTCAAAATCTGCGGTTCCAAAAAAAGCCATAAGCCCGGATACAGCAAGTGGGCCCGCGTGGTAAGCCAGAAGGGAATATGGATTGCGTCTTACCCTAAGTCTGGCAACACCTGGGTTCGCATTTTTATCCACAATCTGTTGCGAGAGCTGCGTGGCGAAGCTGAGGGTGAGCAAGATATCAATGCGCTTCATCAGAACACCACGTGGGAGGTAACCTCCCGCGACTACGAGGAATTCCTGGGTAAGCCAGTGACCCGGGCCACCCCGGCTGAGATCGCTAGGGCGCGGTACGACGTTCAACGCGCCTTGGCGCAAAAGCAAAAGGGGCCATTTTTCATAAAAACGCATAACAGCGTGGCGAATGTTGAGGGCTATCCCTCGATCAATCTGGATATCACCCTGGCGGCCATCTACATCGTCCGCAATCCGCTGGATGTAGCCATCTCTTACGCGCACCATTCCGGCTTGACAGTGGACTCCACCATTGACTTCATGGCACTGCCCGGGGCGGCCAGTCCCACCACCACCAACATGGTGTATGAATTCCCCGACTCATGGAGTGCGCACGCCGCCAGTTGGTTGGCTATCTCCAGTCGCCCGATACACGTCATACGCTACGAAGACATGCTGCGTTCGCCAGAGCGTGTGTTTGCTGGCTTGGCTCAATTTCTAAGAATGAAGTACAGCGCGGAGCAACTCCTGCGCGCCGTAGAAAAATCGTCTTTCAAGGCCGTGGCAGCCCAAGAGGCGAGCAAAGGCTTTGTAGAAAAGCCGCCCACCTCCAAAGCTTTTTTTCGGGAAGGCCGCGCAGACCAATGGAAAGAAGAGTTGTCCAAAGCACAAATCAGATCGATTGTGGAATCACACGCCCCCATGATGCAACGCTTTGGCTATCTGATCCCAGACTGTGGACGAGTTGTTGCATGAAAGTCGCGGCATGAGCACTATCACAAACATACCAGCTGACTGGCAGCGATGGTTGCAAGACAACATTACGAGAAACGTGCCCGACGAGACCATGCTTGATGTGATGGTCAAGAGCCGTTTTGACAAAGACGCTGTGCTCACGTGCATCGCCTTTCTTCGCAAACGTCCCACCGCGATGCCGATTACTGGGTTACCTCAACCTACGCCTTTCAACGATGGTTGGCAGCTCTGGCTTGCAGAGAACATCCACAAGGGCGTGATTGAGCAGTCTTTGATTGATGCCACCACACGTGAAATAAGAAGTGCCTGGGGCAAACGTATAACGCAACTGCGCAACCAAAACGAAGCAATCACCTATACCTACGAAGCGCCTGCCTTCAAGGTAGGTGCTGCTGTGCAGACCCATGACCGCTTGGTCTCGGTATTGATAGATATTGATAAGCCGCGCATTGTTTTATTTGGCAACGTGTTGTCGGCTGACGAGTGCCAGCAGATGATTGCCTTGGCTCAACCAAAGATGGCACCGTCTGTCACGATAGACAACGCAACCGCACGCCCCGTAGTGACAAAAAATCGCAGCAGCGATGGCACATTCCTGCGCCTAGGAGAGACGCCCTTTGTAGAGCGCATAGAGCGACGGCTTGCAGACTTGGCCTGTTGGCCGATTGCCAATGGGGAAGGACTACAAATCCTCAGCTACAAAGATGGCGGTGAGTACGTCGCGCATTTTGATTTCTTCCCTCCAGAGCAACCCAACAGCGTCCAGATGCTAAAGCACGGTGGTCAGCGTGTTGCAACGTTGATCGTTTATCTCAATACCGTGGAAGAAGGGGGCGAGACCTATTTCCCCAAGCTCAATTTAAAGATCAAAGCAGTGCAGGGCAATGCGTTGTACTTCCATTACACCAACTCCAAAACCGAGCTGGATCGGATGACATTGCATGGCGGCAGTCCTGCCACCAAAGGGGAAAAGTGGATCATGACTAAGTGGATGCGGCAGAACGTCGTTACTCAACCAGGCTCACGGGTATGAACATAAATACGATGGCGCTCGTCAATCAACTTCTAGGCACCAATGCAATCGTCCGCGTAAAAGACGACGACAACGACGTCGACAATGTAGACACGGCAGCCACCACCATCAACGGCGTGACCATCACCGACTACAGTAATGGCGCTGCTGTGGTGAATGTCTACACAGCAGGCGGGGCATTTGCTGGTAGTGAAACGACAGGGTTTAGTGCTAATGCACGCAGGCGCTATAAAGTTAGGAGCGTCTTGTGCACGTATCCATTGGGCTACGGCATTAAAAAATATCCGAAAACGGCTAAGAATTGCGCCAAATCACCCTCCGCCAGAGCCAAAAAACTAAAAACAGCTCAAAAGCTAGCTGATTCGGGTATTAAAACAGGCTGTAGGCCATTGAATCTGAGCGCAAGCAGTTATGAAATGCGTAGCGTTAAAAATCTAAATATAAAATCAAAAACCTCTGACGCAACATTCAATATCGACCTGCTGAAAGCGATGTCAATATGACTGAACAAAAAAAGATGAGCTTCTTGCGCAGATATCGAGACACGATCATTGCTAGTTTTGCGTTGATGCTGACTATCGTCTACCCCAACATTGCGATGTATCTCAATCCTCCACCTGCCATTGGGCAAACTGAAATGCTCAGTGGAGTGATCAGTCGCGCACAAAGGCAACACTCAAATATTCTTTTGCAAATGCCGGACGGCAGTGAACAAGCGCTAGATTTCCCTGGGGACTTGCAGGGAATGTATATGGCCAAGTGGACAATTTTTTCTGGTGCAAGTGCCGAAGAGTTCAGACGTCTTGTGGGATGCAAAGCTAATATTCAAGTCGACCATTTGCGTGGTGTTTTGATACCAACTAATCCGCGCATCTGGAGTCTCCAATGTGATCAATTTTCTGTTCCTTACAGCCAAATTGTTGAACATTACTACAACGGCGGAAATTTAAGAGAGATTAGATGGTTCGTCCTTTTAGGCAGTTTTGGGGTTTTACTTATTTTGTTTCATGGTGATTTCATTCAAGGGAGAAAATAAATGGCCGGAATAACTTCAGCGCTTCTGTTCTTTAAGCCTAGCGCCACGCCTGGTAACGCCGCTACTGGTTTTGTGGCAGCCGCAAACGGTGTCACTACCAATAACAATGGAATTGTGGTTGCGGATACTGCTGTGGGTGTTTTACAAACTGGACAATCAATTGCAGCTGTAGTCAGCACTACATCAAGACTTGTTCCTGGCGCAGGGGCAGTTTTAGGGCTGGTAGGTGGTGGATTGGCTGCCGACCACATACGCGATGACTTAGCCGCAGGCAGGCCAGTGGCAATATCTGATGTGGCTAGTCTTGCCGCAAATGCATTAACAGTAGTCGGCAGTGTTGCTGCTTTAGCCGTGCTCATTATTCCTGCCACGGTGGTCGGAGGGGCGGCATCAGTAGTTCTCGTACCAGTCACATTTTTGGCTGTTGCAGCCGGTGGAATTCAGTTTGCTGCAAATGGATTTGCAGTTGATAAAAATGGTAACGTAATCAACACAAATTTCACACCAGCACAACAGTCTTATTTAGACTCTATAGCGCAGTCCATCAGATTTGCCCCTGACGGCATCACGCCTCTCGGCGTCAACCTCAGCACCACCAACGGCAATACCCGCATAGAAACTGCCTGGACGCAAGATACCAACACAGGTAATTACTTCAAGTATGAATCGATCAGCACCTTGAGGTCGGATGGATCGGTCGTTAGCGCCACGCAAACTCAATACAAGTACAACACCGATGGCTTGCCGATCAGCGGCGTAAGTAACGCAATTGACGGCAACGGTAAGGTCACAGGCGGAGCAAATCTGGTCATCGGCCCCGACGGTAAAACTTGGGTATCGGCTGCGGGTACAGCGCCCGTTATCACACCGGGCACTGGCACGCCCGTCCACATCGACACATTGGGTATTCAAACCGATGCTGTCCCTAACTCGGCTGGTCTCACCATCACCAGCACCATCAACAACCAGACAGGCGCTACCAGCGCCGTCCTGCGCGATGGCGCTGGCACTCCCGTCCTGAGCGCTGGCTCCGGCCAAACGCTGCAACGTGATCCGGTCACAGGCACCTTCACCGTCACCAATACAGCCACCACAGCTCACGAAATATACGATCCCGTCACAGGCAACCGCGTGTTCGTTCAGGCCGATGGCTCCGGCTTACTGGCCTCTAAGGGCGTAGATGCCAATGGTTACCCAAATCCGGATATTTATTTCAATGCAGGGGGTCTGGTAAAAAACGCTAACGGCTCATTGACCATCACACCTGTACCGAACGGTGATGGCACACCCGCACCTGCGGTGACATTGCTCAATCCGACAGATACCTACGTACAAGTCACTAACAGTTCAGGCGGCAGCAGCACCTTTGCCGTGTCCAACCGGGCAGGCGTGCTGCAAAGTACAGCCACAGCCCAAACCTACGACGACGGCACCCAGCTAGTCACAGTCAACTACGCCAGCGGCCTGCAAAGCATCATCACCACCGCCACAGACAACACCAGCAAGCAAGTGGACTACCCAGTCCCCGGCAACCTGAACATCAAAGAAGTCACCAACCGCGATGCCGCAGGCAACATCACAGACAAGACAACCGTAGCAGCCGCCCTGGATGCCAATGGCGTAGTCATCCCTAACAGCTACCTCACCACAACGACCATCATCTCAGGCGATACCAATGGCGTCTACACCCAGGTAGACCGCAGCTTTGATGTCCAGGGCAACCTGACCAGCACCGCCACCACCATCCGCGCTACAGCAGGCGGCGAGCTGACTACTACGGTAGACAGCAAAGTTGGCGGCAACGACGTCAGCGTTACCTACAGCTACGACGCCAACAAAGCGCCTGTGGTGCAAAGCCTGAACAGCATCAACGGCCAAGCTGTCGATGTCGCCACCTCAGACGCCTTTGCGCTCCAGGCCAATGCCCAACAAAGCGCAGGCACCAGCACACAAGACCCGGTCACTTTGACTCAGACCCTGAGCCAAACCATCTTGCCCACGCTGAACGTCAACGTCAACAACGTAGACACAGGTGCCAGCACCACGGTGGGCACGAATGGGACGGTGGGGACGGTAGAGACGGTAACCCTGGCAGATGGCAGCCAGGTCAACTTGACGAGTAGCAACCAATACGTCTCGACCACAACGGCCCCGCCAACAGACAGCGCGATTGCCATTGAGCTACCTGTGGTGCCGACCCCATCACCTACAACGGCTACCCCCAGCACCACCACCATCAACGGCGTGACCATCACCGACAACGGTGACGGTACGTATGCGTACAGCTTGCCAACAGACGCAGGCGGCAGCCAGACCATCACCGACAACAGTAATGGCGCTGCTGTGGTGACTACTTTCAATCAAGACGGCTACACCAAGCGCTATAAAAACAGAAGCTGCTTGCGCACGTATCTATTGGGTTGTGGCACTAAAACATATCTGAAAACAGCAAAAAGCTGCGCAAAACTATCAGCTACAAGAGCTAGAAATCGAAACGAAGCTCAAAAACGAGCTAATTTAGGAAGTAAAAGTGGGCAGAGTCGCCTGTTTATGGGCGAAATACGCTATGAAATAAATAGCAAAACAAACTTCCAACAGGAATCAGCATGAACTATTTAAGCCACTGGACAGCGCGCCTTATGCTCATCAGAAATCGCATAAAACGTCCTGCGACAGAAGGTACTTTAGACGTTCATGCACCGCTTATTGAGGTATCAAGGCCTGCTGTAAATTTACTGAATCGGCGAAGATTATTTTTAACGAGCTTTCTGTCCAGCCAACTGTTCCTTAATGCCTGTGCAACGGAGAAGTACATGTTTCATTCATTCAGTTTTAATGCAATTATTCAAAGTCCAGACATTGAGGTGCTTGACTACCAATATGGTGCTAAAAGTGACTATGAAAGAGAAGGTGGCGTGGGCTTGCGCCCAGCCCCTTACCGCTTGGAAAGAGGCGACATATTTACCGGTGTCGGCGTTGGGGGGGTGCTCCCTAAGGGCGACTACCTCTACGTCAAATGGCGCGTTAAAAATACCGGTCAAATATACGAAGACAAAGTTGATTTGACGACCCGGCTACCTAAAGACATTACTCAGCACACAATACATTTTGTGGTTGAAAAGGATCAGCTCTATGTTTATTTAATACCGCCACCAAGGTCGTTTCCTTTATTGGAATACTCGAAGATGCGGAAAACAGGCGAATACGCTGACTATTTCAAGAAACACCAGATCTACCCTAACTAAAAGCGCAGAAAATCAAAATGACCGACATCGTTAAAACACTTAGCCCTGCCGAAGTTACTGCCGCAATAGCAGACGCATCCAAAATTTCCGCAAGCGCTGTCAACGTGGCATCGCCGAAGACTTTCATATTCAATGCTGGATTTGATGGTACGAATAACATCAAAACTGATCTGAGCGTCTCACAAGACAAGCAATCAACAGCGATTGGTGCATTGAGTGATGCGGTTCCAGACACCGCAAATTCAGTGACCCAATACTATCCCGGTATGGGTACACCCGGCACATTGCCAGGCTCCTCAGTGAATCCACTCCAGGTTACGGCTCAGGCTGTCATCACTGCCGAGAAAGCGTATGCTGATTTTGTTGAGTCGGCAAGTATCTTTCATGCCGCGAACCCTGATGGCAACATCACCGCCGTTATAAGCACATTCAGCCGTGGCACCATCACAGGCGCAATTTTTTCGCAAATTCTGGCGGAGCGTGGCCTAACAGTCACCGACCTGAACGGTAATACCACCAACCTGATCGCACCTGGGCAAATCACCATATCCAACGCGCTCGTACTGTCGCCCGTCACAACAGGTGCTATTGGAAACGTGGGATTTGTGGGGGTGCAAAACCTGACCGAAGTTATCGGGGCTAACGAATACAGAACTTTTTACAAACAAGAAATTTATACGGGTGCTAATGTCAATCGTGTTGAAGGCCCAGGTAACCATGGGGACATTGGTAGTTTTCAAGACAGCGGTTTGAGCGGGATTAATTTAGCTGAATATGCTAAGTTTATGGCCGGTACCGGATTAGTTGTCAACCCGCTTCAGGCTAGTCGCCTTTATGATCCCGCCAATCCTACTCCCGTGGTCGTTCACGCAGAAACTCTTTCGTTGAATCCGTTTTCAGCCTTCAACTTACAGAACGTTGCTTACGGTTCGATTCAAGCAAACACTCCTTTGCAGACGCACTCCGGCACCTATGGTGACGTTGGGCAGTGCACACCGACGGGTGATGTTGTGTCCTTTGTAAACTATAAAGGTGACAAGATAAGTACCACCAAAATCGGTGGCATTACCCAAAGTGTCACAACAAAACCAGGCGACGGCAGCCCTTCCATCACAGTAAGCTACAACAAGCCTCCCTCACTGATTTCTTCAACCGACTTCGACGGCAATCAAGTGGTACTTGCCTATGTTGGCAATGGAATCTTGGTTCAATCCACCACCACTCTGGGAGATGGGTCGATCTACCAGGCTAATTACTCCAAGGGTATTCTTACCGACGCGATCAAAAAATTCGCGCCCGACGCAGACGGCAAGATTGCTATTGAAACCTATGGCCATGACGGTATTACAGTACAGACCCGCAATACCTTGGCCTTGGATGGGTCTCGAAATGAAAAGGTATTTAATACGCAACAGCAACTGGTCTCCTACAAAGACATTTCGGCAGTTAGTCTTGACGCTGCAACGGGGCAAAGCCAACAAACCATACAGACACGCCTGTATGACCAAAATTCTGGTGCGGCGATCAGCCGGGAAACCCGCGTAACTTCGATTGATCCAATTACCGGCAGCGTTTCGGTTGATTCCAAGCAATTAGACCCAGTTTCGGGGCAGCTGTTAGGGCAAACGGTAAGTGTCGCCGGTAAAGACGCTTCTGCGGGTTTTTCGGAACAAGGCTTTGATAGCACTGGCGGGCAGGTCTACAAATCGATAACGGCGCAAGTTGGCGCGGAAACTCAGACATTGGTCTACGGCCCTAGTAACCAACTGCAAAGCACCACCACATCCCAAACCTACGACGACGGCACCCAATTAGTCACCGTCACCTACGCCAGCGGCCTGCAAACCATCATCACCACCACCACAGACAACACCAGCAAACAAGTCGACTACCCCGTCTCCGGCAACCTGAACATCAAGGAAGTCACCAACCGCGATGCCGCGGGCAATGTGACAGACAAGACAACCGTAGCCGCCGCCCTGGATGCCAACGGCGTGGTC
>JANOOA010000038.1:0-2663 GCA_031421115.1 Gammaproteobacteria bacterium
CTCCAGTCGAAACTGACGGCCGAACCGGCAGAGAAGCGCGCGCCATTGGCGGGGCTCACCAGACTTGGCGCGGCCAGTGCAACCTGACCAGCCGGGGCCAGCACAGACAATTGCGCGATCACGACGGAGCTGGCTGGTGTGGCATGCATGGTAACCCGCACATCTGCCGCCACCGCTTGCGTTCCAATGCTGAGACTGACGCGGTCGGCGCCTGATGGCACGATAACGCTTGCCGGCAGGCTCACCACCGCTGCGTTGTCACTGGACAGCGACACCACAAAGCCGTTGGGCGGTGCGAGCCCATTGAGCACCAGCGTGGCCAGCGAGGACTGACCACCGGTTACGCTCAAAGGATCCAGAAAGAACGAGTTGACTTGCGTGGCGGCTGGCATGGTGGCTGACGTGGCGGTGACGAGCAAGGGGGCGGTGAGCGATTGCGTGCCCACTTGCGCGCCGATGGTCACTAACGTGTCGGTGGCGACGGCTTGGGTTTGCACAAAGAACGACTGGCAGTCGGTGCCCTGGTCCTGAGCCGATGGCGTCACGGGGGCCACTGCGGGGTGGCTGCTGGAGAGTGTGAGGCCAATACCGGCCACCTCGGGCGCCCGGAAGAGCTGGTCGATGCAGGTGCTGCCGAACGCCGCCTGTCCGCCGAGAAGGCTGGAGCTGTCGAGGGCCAGCGACAACAGGTTGACCGGCGGCGGTGTACCCGGCACCACGGCCACCCAGTCGCGCGCGCTGCGCGACGTGTAGAAGATGCTGCCGTCCGCTTGCGGCTGGGGTGTCACGACTTCCCCGCGCAGAGGTGCGAATTTAATTCCGTTGACTGCCGCCGTGAGCAGGCCAATGGTCAGGCTGCTGGCACCCGTGGTGAAGGGTACGTCGGCATACCTTTGTGGATTCGTGGGGACTACGAACAAGCTATTGCTTCTAACAGCGCCAATGCTACCCGCAGGCGCTCCGCTGGCTAGATGCAAACTTAGCGCGCCTTTAGCGCCGCCGACGATACGCTTGGGGTTCACGACAATCGGGACAGGCGCAGCCGAGGCACATTCGTCTTGCTTGCGCGTCCCCTTCAGCGGGCGTTTTTCACAACCCAACATGCACTCCTGAACAAACGTGCATACGGCATTCGTCCCCTCGTCGCAATCCCACAGGATGCCCGTCTCCCCAACGAACAGGAGGCCCGCCTCTCCCGCGCCACAGCGGGGACCTGTTGCTGAAGAGGGAGGGGCAAACACCACCTCAGTAGGCCGCTGCTGTGCAGTTATGCTAAGGATGGTACTTTGGCTGGTAGCATTGGCCGTAGCAGTAATGGTCGCCGTGAAGGGCAGCAGGCTGTATCGGCGATAAAGGGGGTTGGTGCCGACACTAAAATTCATTAAAGTTTGCCCGGCGGGTATCGTGATCGTGGGTACAGAAGCGGCAAGCTCGGTGAGGGAGCTTGTTAGTGCTACTACCGTGCCGCTTGCTGGCGCAGCGGAGTTGAGCGTTACAGTACAGGTGGTGGCACTACCCGTACCGCCGCCAATGGTGGACGGGCTACAAGTCAATGCTGCCACGGTCTGCGCTTGGACAGTGGAAACGACCAACCAAAGACTCAATGCAATCAGCGCTTGGCCGAGCCTGGCGATCATTGTTCCGATACCTATGGTGGGGGCAAGCATCCTGTATGTGTTGTATAGAACCTTATTTTGATTCAGAGCCTGTAAGCTGACCTGAGAGATGGCTTGATATTGTTGCGAGTTGTTTTCTATGGACTTCATGTTAGTTACCCCATAAATTATTAGAGGTTTTCAACAAATATTCAAAGCAACTTTACTAAAGTTACGCCGATGCAAAAAAATTGCAAGGGTTATCTTTCTCCAAAGACAAATGAGCCTGAACGAAAGGAGTATTTCCACCGTGAGGTGAACTTGCCGGGGCGAAAGTTGGGATCATGGAAGCATGATCGTGACTTTAACATACCCAAAGGACTGTGGGATGGTGCAAAGACGTTTGATTTGCCGGCCAAATTTACGCCAGTTTATCCACCTTGATGAATCCCTAAGGGATCGAGAAATTACAAACATACCACTTTAGGATGGATCGTTATATCCCACCAGCGTAAAGTATGGGGGCGCTGCAGCCATTGTTCGAGTTCTGTTCTTTCGTTACCAAAAACCTTTACACCTTTCTCATCGGGTGCGTCCAGCAGTCGCGCCACCGTGCGCACTCCCTTCCAAAAGAAATTCCCAGCCCGATTTAATCTGTATCCACCGTGCTCAGCAGATAGCCGTTCCATGACTTCTCCAGCCCAGCCCAATAACGCTCAATCCCATTGTGTTTACTGTGAGAGGGAGGGGAGTAGACAAGGCGCACACACAGTCCTGTCATATCGGCAAACGCTGTCATGCGGAGCAGGAATTGACTGCGGTGTCCGCTGCATTCCGGCCCGTTATCCAGGTTGATGACAAGCTGTTTCAGGCCGGAAAATTCGTGCCTCCTCTCCTCCCACCACAGAACAATGCCGTCCGACCGCCATGGATGGCGACCGCTTTCGGCATCCTGCCTCTGGCGGCACTTGTGCATCCATGCACGGCGGAAGGTAGAGCAACGCGCCGGGCAGGATGCCCAAGTGCGGTGAGCGCACGATGCGCAAGAACCGCCAGGAGCGGTTGCCG
>JANOOA010000039.1:0-8568 GCA_031421115.1 Gammaproteobacteria bacterium
GACACGTTCGTTTCCGGCTCTTACCAGATCACCACGCAAAACAATCTGGATTATAAAATTGCCAATACCCTGCTACTCAATGTTGGCAGCAACTACCATTTCACTACTCATGAAAAGGGATTCACCACCAGCCTGCAAATCAACCTGCGCCAGGCAGCGCGCGATGAATTCAAAGACCAAAACGTGCCCAATACCGGGGGCACATGGGTGTATCTCACTCCCGGCATAACCGCGCATGCCACGCCCAACACGGCAATATATACCCACCTGCAATTGCCCCTCTATCAAGATGTGAATGACGCCAACCTGGTGCCGAGTTACGGCTTGATTGTTGGCCTGTCACATAGTTTTTAGGGTTAATAGCTGGGCGCCAATACTGTTCGCTTTTTTTGGTGGGGGGATAATATGGCCCCCATCAACCTCCATGCTGTCATTTCGCCGCTCCTGCGCATCCTGCGCCTACGGCACTTGTGCATCCCTGCACATCGAACCGAAGGGACGACCGCATGGATGCAGGAGGTAGAGCAACGCAGGGAGCGGTTGCCGAGAAATCCTGAACAGAAAATTTGTCGCTTACGTTAGCCGCCTTTGATTGAACCACCAGGATAGGCATCCAGCCACAAATGATACCATTAAGATCAACTCACACCCAAAAACTGATTTAAAATCAATTATTATTTGCCATAAAACCGCCTTCCCAAGGTAGCCAGAAAGTGCCAATTAAACTATACTCTTTGGTTTTATGGGTTCATCTGGAGTTGTCATGGTTATTTCCACCCCCGAAGCTTTGCAGGAGCTGTGTCACGCCTTAAGCAAGGGTGATTACATTGCCATTGATACCGAGTTTCTGCGGGAAAAAACCTATTACGCACGGTTGTGCCTGATTCAGGTAGCAAACGATGACGTCATCGCCTGTGTTGACCCGCTGGCGCTGCAAGACCTGACCCCGCTCTGGGATGTATTTTTCGACACCCGCATCCTCAAGGTGCTGCATGCCTCACGCCAGGATCTGGAGATCATCCATGACCTGACCGGACGCGTGCCCACCCCGATTTTTGATACGCAAATCGCCGCCACCGTGGCGGGGCATGAAGAATCCATCGGCTACAGCCGATTGGTGGAATCCATCTGCGGCGAACAACTCGACAAAACCCTGTCGCGCACCGACTGGAGCCGCCGCCCGCTGAGCGCCGAGCAGATTCGTTATGCCGAAGACGACGTGCGCCACTTGCGCCCGATTTTCAAAAAATTGCGCGCCGAGCTTATCGACACTGGCCGCATGCAGTGGCTGGAAGATGACTTCGAATACCTCTCCAATCCCGCTTTATATACCACCAATCCGCAAGAGATGTTCCGCAAGGTGAAGCGTGGCCAAATGTTACGCCCCAAGCAACTTGCCGTGTTGCGTGAACTTGCGGCATGGCGCGAAACCGCCGCCATGAGTCTCGACAAACCCCGCAAATGGCTGATCGACGATGATGTATTATTTGAAATCGCGCGTCACCCTCCCGCCACTCTGGAAGCATTAGCACAGATACGCGGCATGAACGAGGCAGGGCTAAAAAAATGGGGCCATCAGATTCTTGCCGCCACCGAGCAGGGTCTAGCGATCCCTGAATGCGAGCGCCCCCAGTGGCACGATCGGCGCAAGCTCAAACCCGGCGACAAAGTGCTGGCAGATTTGATGATGGCGGTGGTGCGCCAGCGCGGCTTGGAACATGGCGTCGCACCGTCGCTGCTGGCCAGCGCGTCCGACCTTGAAGCCATCATCGCCGGCGACCCCGAAGCCGCCCTGCGCAACGGCTGGCGCGCGCGGCTGGTAGGCAACGAACTGAGCGCACTGCTGGCAGGCCAGTTGTCAGTGCATATTGAAGAGGGGAGAATAGTGGTAAAGCCTGCGATGGGGACTTAGCATTAAGTTATTGCCTTAACCCCACTTGGTTCTATGTTTTTGCGCGCGGAATAGCAAACTGATATTCTGGCCTAATGAAAGTTAGCGAAATACTTCGGATGCTTAAAGATGATGGATGGGTGCTCGTCGCTACACGTGGTAGCCACCGACAATTCAAGCACCCCACAAAATCTGGCCGCGTAACTGTCGCAGGAAAACCCAGCGATGATCTTGCGCAGGGAACGTTGAACAGTATTCTCAAGCAGTCTGAACTGAAAAAGTGAGGTTCACATGCGATACGCCATTGTTATTGAAAAAACCCAGAACAATTACTCTGCCTACGTTCCAGACCTGCCCGGTTGCATTGCGACAGGTGCCAGCATGGAAGAGATAGAGGCAAATATCCGCGAAGCCATCGCATTCCATCTCGACGGCATGCGCGAAGATGGCACACCGCCTCCCCAGCCGTCAAGCCATGTCGAGTACATCGAAGTTGCAGCATAACAACACACGCCTTGGGATCACTACGCGGCTCAAGCCATGAAAATCACAGCAATTTATCCCGGCACCTTCGATCCCGTCACCAATGGCCACACGGATCTGGTGCATCGCGCCGCGCAGTTGTTTGACCACGTTATTGTGGCGGTGGCGGCCAACACCACCAAAGCCCCGGCGTTTTCGCTGGACGAACGGGTGGAGATGGCGCGCACCGTATTGGGCGGGATCAAGAATGTCGAGATCTGCGGCTTTGATTCACTGCTGGTGCATTTTGTCGCCGCACGCGGCGCGCAGGTGATTTTGCGTGGTCTGCGCGCCGTGTCTGACTTTGAATACGAATTCCAACTGGCAGGCATGAACCGCAAGCTGGCGCCCAAAATCGAAACCCTGTTTTTAATGCCCGCCGAGCAATACGCCTATATTTCTTCCAGTCTGGTGCGTGAAGTCGCACGTTTAGGCGGCGATGTCAGCGAATTTGTTAACCCGCATGTCAAAGCTGCGCTCCAGGAAAGAATGCGGTAAAATGGGGTTCCGAGGTGTAAACGTATGTCCCTGATCATTACTGACGAGTGCATCAACTGCGACGTGTGCGAGCCGGAGTGCCCGAATAACGCCATTTCGCAGGGCGAGACCATTTACGAGATCAACCCCAACCTGTGCACCGAGTGTGTGGGGCATTTTGACACACCCCAATGTGTGGAAGTCTGTCCGGTAGACTGCATTCCCAACGACCCCAACCACGTTGAAAGCCGTGACGACCTGTATACCAAATACCTGCATTTGGTTAAAAAGGCTGGATAAAAATCACATGAACCGCTGGCTCCTGCTGTGTTTGTTAGTGTTGTGCGGGCCGGCGCTCTCTGCCGCCAATCCCCCTGCTGCGGCCATTGCCACCGCCCACCCGCTGGCCACTGAAGCCGGACATGCAGTTCTCGCCGCAGGCGGCAACGCTTTTGACGCCGCCGTGGCGATTACTGCCACGCTGGCGGTTGTCGAACCCGCCAGTTCCGGTCTCGGCGGGGGCGGTTTCTGGCTGCTGCACCGCGCCAAAAATGGTTACCAGACGATGCTGGATGGCCGTGAACGCGCACCCCTGACGGCACGCCGTGATATGTACCTGGACGCCAAAGGTGAGGTGATCCCCAACCTGTCGATGGACGGCGCACTGGCCGCCGGTATTCCCGGCGTACCCGCAGGACTCGCCCATCTTGCCCAGCATTACGGTGTCTTGCCGTTGAGTAAAACCCTTGCCCCCGCCATCCGCCACGCGCGCAACGGCTTTGTAATTAGCGAGTCGTACCGGCGCATGGCGCAGTTCCGGCTTGAGGCGTTGCGCGGCCTGGATGGAACCATTACAACCGCCGCCGCCAGCATTTTTCTGCATGGAGGCGACGTACCCCCAGCCGGCCATTTACTCAAGCAGCCCGATCTTGCTGACACCCTGGAGGCCATTGCCAAACAGGGCGCGGCGGGCTTTTACAGTGGCCCCGTGGCAGACAAGCTCATCAAAGGCGTACGGCGCGCCGGCGGCATCTGGACCCAAAAAGATCTCACCAGCTACCGCCTCATTGAGCGCCAACCTTTGCAGGGCACATATCGCGGCATACGCATCACCTCTGCCCCGCCCCCCTCGTCTGGCGGCATCGCGCTGATCAGCGCCCTGAATATTCTAGCGGGCTATGACCAGAAAGCGCTGGACCCTGCCCTTAATCCCATCGGGCGTACCCACCTCATTGTTGAGGCTCTGCGCCGCGCTTACCGCGACCGCGCCCTTTACCTGGGTGATCCAGACCAGGTTGCCATACCCGTGGCGCGCCTCACTGACCCGCTCTACGCCGATGGCCTGCGCGCCAGCATCCGTGCCGACCGCGCCACTCCCAGCAACACCTTGCCCGGCAACGCCACGCTCAGTGCCGGCAACGACACCACCCACTTTGCGGTGCTGGACAAGCACGGCAACCGCGTTGCCGCCACCCTGTCCATCAACCTCCCGTTCGGCTCCGGCTTCGTTGCCCCCGGCACCGGCGTGCTGCTTAACAACGAAATGGACGACTTTTCCGCCAAACCTGGCGTACCCAACATCTACGGTCTGGTGGGCGGCGAAGCCAACGCCATCGCTCCCGGCAAGCGTCCCCTGTCCAGCATGTCCCCCACTTTCCTCGAAAGCAAAAATGGTATAGCCATACTCGGCACCCCCGGCGGCAGCCGCATCATCTCCATGGTATTACTCAGCACCCTCGACTTTGCCGCAGGCAACGACCCGGCCTCGTGGGTCGACCTGAAACGCTTCCACCACCAGTTTCTACCCGACGTCATACAGCACGAACCGGGCACGTTCAGCGCCGCACAGATCGTCAGCCTCACCCAGCTCGGCCACACCCTCAAAGAAGTCACCAATCCGTATGGCAACATGCAAGCCATCCTGTGGGATCGCAAAAACAACAAAGTCAAAGCCGCCAGTGACCCGCGCGGCGAAGGCAGCGCCACCGTTCGCTGAACGATAGAACCCATGCATGGTTTTACTTGCGGCTTAGCCCACGTTTGACTAAACTTTGCAGATGCCGCTTGTCGAGCTAATGGATTACGTTACCTAAATACCGTTCGTGGCGAGCTTGTCGAACCACCTGGCACGCATCTTGACGCCCTTCGACAAGCTCAGTGCGAACGGGGGGTATTGTGACGCTACCCGCCACCCTTTTATCACCTAATAACCTTGGAACTCAATTACACACATGTCACCCACCACACCGTCACCCACCACGCCCGTGGGCAAACCCGAACACCGTTACCTGCTCAAGTTTCTGCTCATGTCCGCCGTGTTTCTGTTCATCGGCACAGTACACGGCGTCATCCAGATACAACCGCCGGTGCGCGCCTGGCTGGAATCGATCGGTGCGCCACACAGCGACCCCGGCCACATGATCGACCCGCTGGCGCATGCGCACATGAACATCGTCGGTGGGGTGATTTTGTTTATGATGGCCGCCACCTACTACCTGTTCCCCACCATCTCCGGCAAGCCACTCTATTCCCGCAAGCTGGTAGAGCATACTTTCTGGTGGACGAGCATTGGGAATAGCTGCTTTTATCTAACGCTGATGACCTTCGGCATCCTTGAGGGCAATGCCATGCTCCACACACCTGAACTCGTACCGGAGATACAACGTTATTACAAGCCCACCATCGCCATATCAGCCACCATCATGGGCATCGGTTTCTGGGTGTATTTTGCCAACATCTTCATCACCGCCCGCCAGGTCTTTAAAAAACCGTCATGATTCTGGAGTGCGGCTGCCCCGAACACTACCCCGACTGGCACAATCAGGACATTGACCTAGGCGGCCAGTGCGCGCATATCCTGCCCATTCCGATGCTCGCGCACATGCCGATGTCGTATGACTCTTATCTGCACAAACAACGCGAAGAAGTGGGGTTATTGGAACTTAAAGAACGCTGGCCCGGCATGGCATTAATGGCCACTGGGGCGTTTCGCGGCAAACTGATCCGCCTGATAGAGAACAGCGCCTCCCCATCACGCCGCATCGAATATCTGCCTCGACCATTCCAACTGCATGCACGCCTCCACCCCGGCGACATCGGCACCATCCGCCAGCCGGTACACCAAATGCAGCTAGACCTGCTCGACCGGGGCCGCGCCCCCCAGGAACTGTACCTGAGCTACATCACCTGCACCCGCTGCTATGAACAGCGCGGCGGACACAAAACCTTGCTGCTACGCCGCTGGGTAGACAGCCCCACTTTAAAAAAGCGCGTCAAGCCCATTGCGTAAAGGGTTCACATCATGCAAGATAAAGAACAAGATGTCGCGTTACACTTAAACATACACTGGGGAGAGCCGAAATGACCATGCCTGAATTTTTAACCTACTTTCTAGGTACTGTAGGAACCCTCGTTTTCCTTCTTATCGGGTTATTGACTTACCAGGTCTATAAAACCGACATGTACCGACCGGATCTGCGGCGTAAAAAAGACCAGTAATACCGATTAGCAAAACCAATAGCTCGCTGCCAATCATTTATTGGTAGTGTTGTCGTGCGTATTGTGATTTTGGGACATCCAGCCCTACGCTCGACGACCTAGACATTGCGCCAGATGTCCATCGCCATATCCCAGCACGTAACCCATTCTGAAACCCCGCGCCATGCTCCACATGGCAATTATTCTGCAGGCGAAGCAAGAAACCTTGCCATGAAATTCGCAAACTCATTGGCAGGCATGGGCCTGGCGAAATGATATCCCTGTACCTCGTCACAATACTGCAAACGTAACAGCGCAAGCTGGCGCTCGTCTTCCACGCCCTCGGCGACGGTTGACAGGTTCAGACTTTTTGCCATCTGAATGATAGCACTCACAATCGCCGCATCGTTCGGATCATCCGCCATATCACGTATAAATGACTGGTCAATTTTCAGCTTGTCCACATCAAATTTCTTCAGATAGGAAAGGCTGGAATAGCCTGTACCGAAGTCATCGATCGAAAGTTTCACACCGAGTGACTTCAACCGCTGTACCGTGACCAGCACTTTCTCGGTATCCTTGATCAAGATAGATTCGGTCAGTTCAAGTTCGAGCAAGGCGGGATTCAAGCCGGACTCTGCCAGTGCCCGAGTCACGCTTTCCTCCACATCACCGCGTTTGAATTGCACCGCTGAAAGATTGACTGCGATCGACATCTCGGGCAATCCGGCCTTGCGCCACGCGACAGACTGGCGACACGCTTCGCGCAACACCCATTCGCCGATCGGCACAACCAGCCCGATATCCTCGGCAATCGAGATGAAACGACCCGGTGGCACCATGCCCAGCTCAGGATGATGCCAGCGGATCAAGGCCTCTGCACCGATGACAGCGCCACTTACAAGACTGATCTGCGGTTGATAGTGCAGCACGAATTCACCGTGGTCCAGCGCATGTCGCAAGCCATTACGCATGCGCAAGTGCTCAACAGCATCAATATTCATCTGCTCGGTGTGGAATCGGTGGGTATTGCGCCCAGATTCCTTGGCTTGATACATGGCGGTGTCGGATTGCTGGAGCAAGGTATCAAAATGCTTGCCGTCATCCGGATAGACTGCAATGCCGATTGACAGTGAAATTAATAACTTATGACGGTCTATCACAAAGGGTTCCGCCATTCGCTCCAGGATTTTCTCTGCAACCACGGTAACGGACTCGGTGTCACGCATATTGTTCAGCACAATCAAAAACTCATCTCCCCCCTGCCTGCTGAGGGTATCGACATCTTTCAAACACTCGCGCAAGCGAAGGGACACACTCTTAAGCAGGCCATCGCCAATCGCGTGACCGAGCGAGTCGTTAATGGTCTTGAAATTATCGAGGTCTATGAATAACAGTGCAACCTTGGTATTTTCACGCTCAGCCACGAGTATCGCCTGCTCTAGGTGCTCCTTGGCCAACAGGCGATTCGGCAGCCTGGTCAACACGTCATGATAGGCCAAAAATTCAATCTGCTTTTGTGCTGCCTGGCGCTCGGTGATGTCGTTCACTATACCCACGAAACTCGGGGCTTGACCCTCCAAGCGGACGAGCTGGAGAAAGACTTCCACTGGGATGTCATGTCCGTCCTTGTGGCGGTGGGCGCTCTGAAAAGTAAGAGACGGCTGCACACCCTCGATCAATGGCTGCAGTATTTGTCGGAATTTCTCCAGGGTCAGCTCGGGTTCGAGATCCACCGCTGTCATTTGCATCAGCTCGGTTTCGCTGTAGCCTACTTGAAGCATCGCGCCTTTGTTCACATAGGTTAAACGCAGCGTATCCGGATCGAACATAAAGACGCTTTCCAGCATCTGGTCGAGCGTGTTTTTGAATTGGCTCAGATCGGTGTTGAGCTGGCGTATTTTCTCCTCGGCCCGCTTGTGTTCGGTAACATCCTCTGCCACACCGGCAATGCGATAAACATCACCGTTGTCATTACGCACAGGAAATGCCTGCTCATGAATCCAGTGGACACTACCGTCCGGCTGAACAATCCGGTATTCCTCGTCGTACAAGCCGGCCACCTGTTTGGTCATCGCAGCCTGAAGCACACGCTGCCTGTCCTCGACATGAATAGCCTCTATCCAGTCTTTCGGTGAAGCGTAGAGCGAATCCACCGTCCGCCCCCAAATCACCTCATAAGACGGACTGACGTAAAGCAT
>JANOOA010000040.1:0-20138 GCA_031421115.1 Gammaproteobacteria bacterium
TGACGGTGTATAAGCCAGTGGGCTGCGATCAATGTTTTGAGGGTTACAAAGGGCGTGTCGGCATTTATCAGGTGATGCCCATATCCGAAGCCATAGGGCGCATTATCATGGCCGGCGGTAATGCCATGCAAATTGCCGATCAGGCGCGCCAGGAAGGTATTCCTGATTTACGCGCCTCCGGTTTAAAAAAGATCAGGCAAGGCATGACTAGCCTCGAAGAAATCAACCGCGTCATTACGGAATAATCGCCATGGTAGCAAAAGTGCTCAAGAGAAAAGCAGCGAAAAAAGAACCCAAGCTGGATCTTTTTGCCTGGGAAGGTACCGACAAAAAGGGGGGCAAGGTGTCGGGTGAAACCCGCAGCACCAATGCCACGCTGGTTAAAAGCGAGCTGCGCCGCCAGGTTATTAATCCGAAAAAAATTAAAAAGAAAACCATGAGCGGGTTTGGCTCCGGAAAAAAGAGAATCACCGCCAAAGATATTGCGTTGTTTAGCCGTCAACTGGCGACCATGATGAGTTCCGGCGTGCCCCTGGTACAGTCCTTTGAGATCATCGGGCGGGGCCATGACAATCCCTCCATGCAAGATTTGATACTCGCCATCAAGGCCGATGTTGAGGGCGGCAATACGCTTACCGATGCGATGCGCAAGCATCCGTATTATTTTGATGATCTGTATTGTAATCTGGTGCAGGCAGGCGAACAGGCGGGTATTCTGGAAGGCCTGCTGCACAAGATCGCGCTGTATAAAGAAAAAGTCGAGGCCATCAAGGGCAAAATTAAAAAGGCATTGTTTTACCCTGTTGCTATCGTGGTGGTGGCATTTATTATTACAACCATTTTGATGATCTTCGTTATTCCACAGTTCGAGGCCTTGTTCAAGGGCTTCGGCGCTGATTTGCCTGCCCTGACCAAAATTGTAATTAAAATTTCTGAATTTTTTCAAGCATGGTGGTGGGCCATTTTCGGCGGTATTGGCGGCGTGGTTTATGGTCTGGTTGAAGCTAAAAAACGCTCACGAAAAGTGAATCAGGCTTTGGACCGAATGTTACTTAAGATGCCGATCCTCGGCGAAATCGTCACCAAGGCGACGGTGGCGCGTTTTGCACGAACCTTGGCTACCATGTTCGCGGCGGGTGTGCCGCTGGTAGAAGGCATGACTACGGTGGCAGGCGCCTCGGGTAATATTGTGTATGAGACAGCGATTCTTAAAATACGTGATAGTGTCGCCAGCGGCATGTCGCTACAGGCGTCGATGCGTCAGACCGGCCTGTTTTCCAACATGGTGGTGCAGATGGTGGCGATTGGCGAAGAAGCCGGCTCGCTGGATGCGATGCTGGGCAAGGTGGCCGATTACTATGAGCAAGAGGTCGACGATGCCGTGGATGGTTTGAGCAGCTTGCTGGAGCCCATCATCATGGCGGTGCTGGGTGTTATCATCGGTGGGCTGGTGATCGCCATGTATCTGCCGATCTTCCAGATGGGTAACGTGGTAAATTAAAATCCCCCCTGCCCCCCTTTTTCAAAGGGGGGAAACAACCATGCACCACCCTAACCCCCCCTTTGAAAAAGGGGGGCAGGGGGGATTTTAAGGACGCCGCTAACTCATGACCGCATTGCTTGATTATCTCCAGACCTCCCCAACCGCATTCATTATATTGACAGCAGTGCTGGGATTGCTGATCGGCAGTTTTCTTAATGTGGTGATTTATCGCCTGCCCGTAATGATGGAGCGGGAATGGCGCGCAGCGTGTGATGAGGCATTATCACCGGCGGGGGCGCAGGCCGAGGCCGCTCTTGCCGAGCCGCCCTTCAATCTTATTACCCCGCGCTCACAGTGCCCCAAGTGCAAGCATGCCATCACTGCGCTGGAAAATATTCCAGTGCTGAGCTATGTGCGATTAAAAGGGCGCTGTGCAGAATGCGGCACGCACATTTCAATGCGTTATCCAATAATTGAAATTCTCACTGCCGCACTCTCCGCGCTGGTTGCCGCGCACTTTGGCTTTGGCTGGGAAGCAGCTGCGGCATTGCTGTTAACCTGGGCACTGATTGCGTTAAGCATGATTGATTTTGATCATCAGTTGTTACCGGACTCGATCACCCTGCCATTTTTATGGGCGGGTCTCACGCTCAGCCTGTTCCCTGTTTATGTCGACAGTTTTAACAGCATTATTGGCGCGTTGGCCGGCTACCTCAGTCTGTGGATGGTGTATATGTTGTTCAAACTACTGACCGGCAAAGAAGGCATGGGTCATGGCGATTTTAAGCTGCTGGCCATGCTCGGCGCCTGGCTGGGCTGGAAGTCGTTGCTGACGGTGGTGCTGCTCTCTTCTTTGGTGGGCGCCGTTGTCGGCATTTCGCTGGTGTTATTGCGCGGCCGTGATAAAAACATCCCCATCCCGTTCGGCCCCTATCTGGCCGCTGCCGGGTGGATTACGCTGCTGTGGGGCGACGATATTACGCAGGTCTATCTGGGGGTGTCGGGCTTGGGGTAGAATAGGAGCGTCTATTTTATTGTAACACCCTCATGCTAAAAATCGGTTTAACAGGCGGCATCGGCAGTGGCAAAACCACCGTAGCGCATTATTTTGCTGCGTTGGGCGTGCCGGTGATTGATGCCGACCAGATTGCGCGTGAACTGGTCAGCTCCGGCCAGCCGGCGTTGCAGGCGATTGTGGATGCGTTCGGCCCGACGGTGCTGGACAGCGCCGGACATCTGGATCGGGCACGGCTGCGTGCCATGGTGTTTGGCGCAGAGGCCCATTCCGGTCAGCGCCAGTTGCTTGAGTCAATACTGCACCCGTTGATACGCGCAGAAATGCAGCGCCGTGCGCAGGCCATGACGGCGCCGTATGGATTACTGAGCATCCCGTTGCTGGTGGAAGGGGGGCAGGTGGATCAGGTGGCGCGTATCCTGGTGGTCGACGCGCCGGAAGCAATGCAATATCAACGGGTACGACAGCGTGACAGTGCCCTGGTCGCTTCCGGCATCCTGCCTCTGGCGACACTTGCACGTCCATGTGCAGCGTCGGAGGCAGAAATTGCCGCTATTCTGCGCGCCCAGGCCTCTCGGCAACAGCGTCTGGCGGTGGCCGATGACATTATTGTTAACGATGCCGACCTGGAAAGCCTGCGTCAGCAGGTATTGAACCTTCATCAATTTTACCAGGAATTGGCTGTCGCCAATTAACGACGATGTCTCTCTCTTTCTGCGCTATTATTCCGATCATATATGCACTATTATTAAGTGTATATTCCCGAGTGCATATTAAGTGCAAACAAAAATAACTTACGAACAACCCTTAAATGAACGAATTCGAACCTTTCTCAGGCTGGAATTTCTGTTTGATCAAACCAAAGCGTCCCTGGCAGGCGACGCGGCGTGGGACAGCCGCGCCGCATTGACGGGCATTTTGGAGACTTTAAGCATCTTTAGCCGGGCAGATCTCAAAACCGAACTCATGAGAGAGCTGGAAAGACAGGCACTGGTGCTGGAACGTCTGGATGAAAAACCGGGGGTAGATCGGGGGCGATTAAATGATCTGCTCAATCAAATGGACATGCTGATTGACCACCTGCATTCGCTGAAAGGCCAGGTGGGACAAGACTTACGCCAGAATGAATTTCTCAGCAGCATTCGCCAGCGCCTCGCCATCCCCGGTGGCACCTGTGACTTTGATTTGCCAGCCTACCATTTTTGGCTACAACAACCCGCCGCCAGACGACGCCTGCAATTGCAGCACTGGTTTAAAAATTTCGACGCCATCGCCCAGGCCACCAGCCTCATGCTGCGGCTGATCCGCGAAAGCGTCCCCAGTGTCAAAGAAGTCGCCGAAGCCGGGTTTTTCCAGAAATCGCTTGACCCAAGTACGCCGTGCCATATTGTGCGCGTCACAGTACCTGGCGATTGCCCTTATTTTGCTGAAATCAGTGGGGGTAAGCATCGTTTCACGGTGCGCTTTCTTGAGCAGCGCCTCGAAGAACGGCCGGTGCAGACTACCGATAACATCCCCTTTGAATTGACCTGCTGCATTATATGAGCAAATCTGTGGTATGCCCGAGTTGCGGCAAAACCGTGGCATGGACGCCCGAGCAACCGTCGCGCCCCTTCTGCAGTGAGCGCTGCCGCTTGATTGATCTGGGAGAGTGGGCATCAAACACGCGCCGTATTCCTGCGACAGAATCGCCACCCGAAGATCCCATCGAGTAACGATGGTGCCTGGCCTACCCTTTGTACTTCACTGTTTCACGCGCAACCACGCCACTTAAAATTAGCGCCCCAATACTTGACTCTTGATTTAATGTAAATTTATTTTCGCTTATCAATGCCCACATAATCCCGCGCTGCCGGGCCATCATACACCTGGCGAGGCCTGCCGATGCGCTGGTCGGACTCGGCGATCATTTCCATCCATTGGGCAACCCAGTCCACTGTGCAGGAGACGCTAAAGTGCTAATGATTACTTCGGATAATGTGCCGGATACCCCAAACGTGCGATGCCCGAATCCACCGCCGCCCGCGCTACCGCAGGCGCCACTGTATTCAGCAGGCGTGGATCCAGCGGTTTGGGAATGATATAAGCCGCACCGTAACTCATTTCCGTCAACTGATACGCGTCGAGTACTTCGCGAGGGATGGGTTGGTGGGCGAGCTTGCGCAGAGCATGCACGGCGGCCATTTCCATGGCTTGATTAATGCGTCGCGCTCGCACATCCAGCGCGCCACGGAAAATAAAGGGGAAGCCCAGCACGTTATTCACCTGGTTGGGGTAGTCACTGCGACCCGTTGCCATGATCAAATCCTTGCGCACGGTATGCGCGACTTCCGGGCTGATTTCCGGGTCGGGATTGGACAGGGCGAATACAATCGGCTTAGCGGCCATGGAGGCCAGCATCTCCGGCGTACACAGGTCGGGGCCAGACACGCCAATGAAGACGTCGGCGTCTTGCATGGCATCTGCCAGCGTGCGCTGCGGGGTGTTGATGGCAAACTCCAGCTTGTATTCATTCAGATCATCACGACCCGCATGAATCACACCCTTACGATCTACCAGGCGCAGATTTTCCTTCTTTGCACCCAATGCCAGCAACAAGCGCATCGACGCAATGCCCGCTGCGCCCGCACCCAGGCACACGATGCGCGCCGCGCCGAGGGTCTTGCCCTGTAGCTCCAGCGCATTGATCAAACCGGCGCTGATGATAATCGCCGTGCCGTGCTGATCGTCATGAAACACCGGAATATCCAGGCGCTCGATGAGTGTTTTTTCTATTTCAAAGCAGTGGGGCGCCGCAATATCTTCCAGGTTAATGCCGCCAAAGGTGGGCGCAATGCGCACCACCGTGTCGATAAATGCCTGTGGCGACTCCGCGTCAACTTCAATATCAAACACATCAATGTTGGCGAATTTTTTGAATAGCACCGCCTTGCCTTCCATTACCGGCTTGCCCGCCAGCGCGCCTACATTACCTAATCCCAGTACTGCCGTGCCATCGGTAATCACCGCCACCAGATTGCCCTTGGCGGTGTAACGATAGGCAGCCTCCGCGTCTGCGGCAATTTCACGCACCGGTTCGGCGACGCCAGGAGTATAGGCTAATGCCAGCTCGCGTTGCGTATCGCAGGGTTTGGTGATGGCGATACCCAATTTTCCGGGCGTAGGATGCTCGTGATAATCGAGCGCTGCCTGCTTGAGATTGCTTGTCATTTTTGTCGATCCATTTTGAATAAAGTCAGCCAAGGTTTCTTACTCTACCACTTTAATTTGTTCACCTGCGACAGGTTCGCCGCTCGGATAATTACCATTCAATAAGCGTAATTGCTCTTCTGCATGATGCTGAATGTTGGAGGTGCGCGCCAGATCGGCATAGCGTGTAGTCGCGGATGCTTTAATAATATTGATGCGCAATGCCTTGGCCAGAGGAAGCTCTTTATCGGTTAAGCCATGCAGGCTGCGCGCGGTTTGCAGAAACTCGCTATCATAACGATTCGGTGATTTCTCATCTTTAGCGCTACCCACAAACAGGAACGCCTGATTCTTGAAATACATTACGCTAAAGCGTGTTGGGCGCCTGCCAAAAGGCGTGTTGACGGTGGCTATGGCAGTGTAGCTCTCCAGGCCATTGCCGTTGAGCGACTCACCTTGCGTAAGCTGCCCGATCTTAAGGCGCTTCGCCATAAACTCACTGGGCGGAATGCGCTCATTCAGATCCGTGGTATTCACCATCAGCAGCGCATCATTTGCGGGAGGGCGTGCGACTAAGCGATCCGGTAAGTTTTCCACGCGCCATCCCTTCGGGAAGCTCAGTGTGAAACCTAAATCCTTATGATAAAAATGATTGGCGCGCAGTATGCCATCCTGCTCGCCGTCACCAAAGGTCATGCCATCGAGTTTTTTCAGTAGTGCATCGCGGTTGATACGGGGTGCCATAGTGGTTTTGAGTGTATCCGCTTTAGCCACCACTTCCTGCAGGCGGGTATCATTGTCGGGGTGGCTGGCGAATACACCATGATATACGCGCGCTTCACGCCCTTCTTCTTTTGCGATTTTATTGGCAAAAATTTCCTGATTTTTTAATACGCCGATGACCTTGATCATCGCTTGCGGATCATAACCGCTGCTCGCCAGGTACTCTGCGCCAAGACGATCTGATTCCAGCTCGTGCTCACGCCCATAGCCGCTGGCCCACGCGTTGCCTAAAACATTAAATAAATCCTGCGCTGCCTGATTGCGCAATTCGGGAATCAGAATCGAGCCAATCGCCAGGCCCAGCCCTGTGGCCTGGGACGCGCTGATCTGGCGTACTGAATGACGTGCGGTTACATGGCCCAGTTCATGGCCCAGCACCGCAGCCAATTCGGCTTCGGAGTTAAGGTAGGCCAACAGGCCGCGCGTGATGTAAATGTAGCCGCCCGGTAGGGCAAAGGCGTTGACTTCAGTGCTATCCAGCACCGTAAAGCGATATATTAAATGGCTGCGGTGACTTTTTTGCGCGAGGCGCTCGCCGATCTCCTGCACATAAGCCTGTAAGACGGGGTCTTCAAGGCGGCGGTATTGTTTGAGAATATTCGGATGGGCGGCGCGACCCATTTCGATTTCGGCCTGTTCAGACATCAGCACAAAATCTTTCTGGCCAGATACCGGGTTTTCTGCGCAACCGTTCAGGATGATCACGCAGGTCAGCATGCAGAAAGAAAACAATGTGTGGTGTAGGGCGCCTCTATAAATTCGATCAAGCCGCGAGGACAAGGCGCCCTGTATATAAAAGGCTTGGCGTAGAGCGGAGTGTACACGGAGTCTGCCGCTTCCCGGCCCCGCATTTTGAGCCCATTTCCAACGCCGCCATCGTGGCTTCAGCGGATTTATAGAGGTGCCCTGTAGAGTTTTCATTGCGCTATTTCCAGAGTAGCCGGGTGGCGTATCTGCATACGCAGCGCGCCTTCTGCAAAGTATAACCGGCCTCGCGCGATTACGGTACGTCCCGACATTTCGCTTGGGAATGTCGCCGGGAAATGGCTGCGGTCACGTCGGCCGATGTGCAGCAGTACGTTGTCCAGGGTCAGCCATATGTCGCCCTTGAGTAGTTGTGATGCTGTAACCTTGCCTGTGATCAAGCGCATGCCGACGTCGCTCCGGCTGAGCTGCGTGGCGTGAACAGGCTGATATTCCGGCAAAGCCCAGATGCCGCGTCGCGCCATGCGCGCACGTTGTTCTGTGGCTTGATAACAGGGTAAGTTCCACACATTAGGTGGGATGGGTAGAATGGTTGCCAGGCCGTACTCCAGCAGGTGTGCTGCCACGCTGCTGCCGTCACGCAGGTACGCATGCGCAAGGTCGCGCCCGTAACGATCGCGGCGCTCAGCGTCATAACGCAGGCCAATGGTATGGCCGGATTTTTCCAGCAATGTCTGCAACATATCACGCGCCACGCTGGCCAATGGTTGTGACGATGAGCCACGACGACCGATCTCGGGGGTGTTGATGCCAATAAACCGAACCTTGCGGCCATCACGCAACTTCACGGTGTCGCCATCAATCAAGCGCTCGACGGTGACGCGCTCATCAATTCGGTCAGCGCCGCAGCTTACCCGGGCGGGGTCGTCATCTGCGGCAAAAGCCGTGATGCTGAAAATAAACGTCAGGCATGATCCCAACAGGCTCAGCAGGGAAGAGCGGAAGCGAAGGGTTCTGGATCTGTGCCTATTTCGACTGGCAGGCAGCAGCACAAGCAAGCAACGAAAAAGGGCACCCAGCGGGTGCCCTTTAGGTAATGCGGTTCGAAGTGGTGTCAATCTATTACTTTACGCCGTACTTCTGGCGGAATTTGTCGACGCGACCGGCGGTGTCTACAATTCTCTGTTTACCGGTGTAGAATGGATGGCACAGGGCGCACACGTCCAGATTCAGGCTTTTGCCTGCGGTAGAGCGCGTGGTAAATTTATTGCCGCAGCTACAGGTAACGGCAATTTCGGCATAGGCGGGATGGATATCGGCTTTCATGGTGTACCTCTTGTGTCATAGCGTGGCATCGCAAACCCAGCGCCTCGCTTTTTGTGAATGCTGAGGCCTTGGCAACGATAATCCGTTATCATATCCAAAATTGGGGTTTTCAGCAAGCGGTAAGCTTTTGAAACGTGTAGGAATGGTTCAGGGATCAGGCGCGCCGTCCGATACTTAAGATACCTCTGGATTTGCAGAGTAGATTTGTTCTAAAAAAATGCCCGCGATATTTGAAAAATTATAACTATCAATATATTAAATACTTATGGCGCCGGAGAAAAAATAACAGTAAGGGAGATTGAACATGTCAATGAAAAGCACCATGCGTTCCTTTAAGTATGACTACATGGGTCTTGATGCGGAATCCATCAAATACTCACTGGCGAACCGGCTGGAATATTCGGCGGGAAAAGACCTTTACACTGCCACTGACCGCGACTGGTATAGCGTCACCGCCTATGCCGTGCGCGACCGCCTCATGGAGCGTTGGATGGAGACCATGCGCACCTATTACCGCGAAGATGTCAAGCGTGTTTATTACCTCTCTCTGGAATTTCTGATTGGCCGCACCCTGAGTAACAGCCTGCTTAACGTCGGCATTTATGACGAATGCACCCAGGCGTTGCACGACATTGGCCTGGATCTGGAAGAAATCCGCGAGATGGAGCCCGATGCCGCATTGGGTAACGGTGGATTGGGGCGGCTCGCCGCGTGTTTTCTCGATTCCATGGCCACCATTGGCATTCCCGCCTACGGTTACGGCATTCGCTATGAATACGGCATGTTCACCCAGCGCATCGAAAATGGTCGCCAGGTAGAGCACCCCGAAAACTGGTTGCGTTATGGTAACCCGTGGGAGTTCCCGCGTCCGGAAGTGATTTACCCAGTGCAATTTAATGGTCGCGTGGTGGAATACCCCGGTGAACATGGTCAGCGCCGTTATCATTGGGTAGATACTGACGAAGTCATGGCCATGGCCTACGACACCCCGATTCCCGGTTACAAGACCAACACCGTCAATAATTTGCGTTTATGGTCCTCTAAGGCCACGCGTGATTTTAATCTGAAATATTTTAACGAGGGCAATTATATTAAAGCCCTTGAAGACAAAAACGAATCCGAAAATCTCTCCAAAGTGCTGTATCCCGATGACACCACCGCCATGGGTCGCGAGTTGCGGCTCAAGCAGCAATACTTTTTTGTCAGCTCATCATTGCAGGATATTTTGCGCCGCTTCAGCAAATCACATTATCACTTTGAAAAACTGCCCGACCGGGTCGCTATTCAGCTTAATGATACCCATCCGGTGCTGGCCATTCCTGAGTTGATGCGGGTGCTGGTTGATCTTCATGGCTTGACGTGGGTTCGCGCCTGGGATATTACCGTGCGCACCTTCGCTTACACCAATCACACCTTGCTGCCTGAAGCGCTGGAGACCTGGCCGGTAAAGTTATTTGAAGACATGTTGCCGCGTCATTTGCAGATTATTTATGAAATAAACCATCAATTCCTCAAAGATGTCATGCACCGCTATCCAGGTAATCCCGATCTATTGCGTCGCATGTCGATTATTGATGAGTCGGGCGAACGCCGCATCCGCATGGCGCATCTTGCTGTTGTCGGCAGTCACAAAGTGAATGGTGTGGCGGCATTGCATACGCAATTAATGAAGGCCACCATTTTTTCTGACTTTGAGCGGTTTTATAGCGGAAAAATTGTCAACAAGACCAACGGCATTACGCCCCGGCGTTGGTTGCATCATGCTAATCAGCGCTTGTCACAATTAATTACCGCGCGCATTGGCGATGGCTGGACAACCAATCTCGATGAACTGAAAAAACTCGTGCCCTTGGCTGATGATCCCGTATTCCGCGAAGAATTTCGTATTGTCAAACGCGCCAACAAGGAACGCGTGGCAGGGCTCATCAAGAAACATATGGGTATGACGGTAAATTGTGATTCGTTGTTTGATGTGCATATCAAGCGTATTCATGAATACAAGCGCCAACTGCTCAACGTATTGCATGTGGTGACGTTATATAACCGCATTCGCTCCAATCCGGGTGCGTCCGTGGTGCCGCGCACTATCATCTTTGCCGGCAAAGCGGCGCCCGGTTATGTTATCGCCAAACTCATCATCAGCCTGATTAATGATGTTGCGGACATTGTTAATAATGACCCTGCCACGGGCGGTACTCTGCGCGTATTATTTATTCCTAACTACAATGTGTCTACGGCGGAAGACCTGATCCCTGCCTGTGATCTGTCGCAGCAAATATCTACCGCAGGCACCGAGGCTTCCGGCACCGGCAATATGAAACTTGCGTTGAATGGCGCGCTGACTATCGGCACGCTCGATGGCGCTAATGTTGAAATTCTTGAAGAAGTAGGCGCAGACAATATCTTTATTTTTGGCCTGACCACGCAGCAAGTGGCAGATCTGCATAGTAGTGGCTATAACCCGTGGGACTACTATCACGGCAATCACGAACTCAAGCAGGTGATGGATATGATTGGCAGCGGCTTTTTTTCGCCCGGCGAACCCAATTTATACGCGCCGATTATTGATGCGTTAACCCACGGCGGTGATCGCTATCTGCTGCTGGCTGACTATGCCTCGTATATCGCCGCGCAAGACCGCGTCGCTGAGCTGTACGCCGACCCTCAAGAGTGGACGCGCAAAGCCATTATAAACGTGGCAAACATGGGCAAGTTTTCCAGCGACCGCACTATCCGTGAATACGCCAAGGAAATCTGGGAAGTCAATCCGGTGGCAATAACGCTGGGACAGCGCGTGGAAACGAAGAAAGTTAAACAGAAATAGTAGACCCGCACCAATGGATTAGGCGAATGGCTCGGCATCTAAGCAATTGAAAGTGATGATGTTATCTTTCTCCCTCTCCCCTGTGGGGGGGGTAATTTTTGCTCATGGCACAACAAAAAAGCCCGGACTAGCCGGGCCTTTTTGTGTTTCCAAGTCGAAATAGCAAAAAGTGTATTAGCCCTTTTTGTTAAGGCGCTCTGCTTTGTCTTTGAAAGCCATGTTTGCCATGAGAGCGGCGCCAAAGATAAGAAAACAGAATACTGCTATAGGAATCAAGATGTTAATGCCGATATTTTGAACCATTTTTAATGTCCTCCCCGTTGGTGTTCCCGATTTTCCCCTGTGCTCTAATGGAGCCAGCTTGTTTGTATAAGTAGCCTTAACGTATATATATCCGATTGAAGGGCAAAACGCAACACCCCCGATGGGTTTATATAATCTTTTTTCTCACTGGTTGCGGGGCGGGTCCATCCGCAACGCGGCACATTGTGTGTTGTGAAAGCCTTATGCTACCATCAAGAGCATGAGTGCCAATGAAATTTTACGTAAAATCCCGGTTGTTGTTCATGCCGCCGCCAAGAACGCGCCCCCCGTGGTGGCGAGTCAAAATTTGGAGTGGAAGCGCCGTGCAATGCAGATTGGCACGCTGATCCTGCTGGTTCTTATACCTACTCTAGGGGTATTTCGGATTGATACCAGTGCCGGTTTTGTGGTGTTGGGGCGGCAGGTCTGGTTTTCGGACTTTTACATTGTGTTTGGCTTCTGGCTCGCTATGGCGTGTCTTTTAATCATGTTCTATTCTACTCTGGGCACCGCTTTTTGTGGCTGGGTGTGTCCGCAAAATACCTTGTCGGCATGGGCCAATAAACTTACCGCCCGCTATCTGGGTAAACGCGCCGTGCTGGATTGGGACGGCACCGAAAATGCGCATTTGTCTCCCGGTAAAAACAAAGTAAAGAACTGGCTCATGTTGAGCGCCCATTTGCTTGGGGTTTCGTTAGCTGTGGCGCTGCTGCCCATGTTGTATTTTTATGAGCCGGATGTGGTGCTGTCATTTGTAATTTTTCGTGATGACCCGCGCGTCATCAGTTCGCTGTATCTGATCTATGCCGTGTTCGTGTTGCTGGTGCTGGGTAATCTCGCAGTGATGCGTTACTACATTTGCCGTTACACCTGCGTCTATCGCATCTGGCAATTTCTGTTTAAAACCCGCCAGACCTTGCATGTGATCTATGACCAGTCACGTTCCGATGAATGCGCCACATGTAATTTTTGTGAAACCACCTGCCCGGTGGATATTAACCCACGCAATACGCTGTTGTTTGACAGTTGTACCAATTGCGGTGAATGCATCACTGCCTGTGATTCACTGCACACCAGGCACGGTACGCCGGGTCTGCTCACGTTTGAATTTGGCGAGCGCCAAAAAGTGGATGGCGTGCGCCCCGCGTCTAACCTCGCCTCTCTGGCGCAACGCGCCGGCTGGGCATTGCCAGCATTTTCGCTGGGCGTGTTTCTGCTGAGCTGGGGCATGTGGAATTATCAAGCCTACAGTTTTTCGGTGTATCGCGCTGAAGCCGCGACGGGTACTAATTTCAGCGATTACCGGGTCAGTGTGGCGCATAAAATTTATGAGCCAGGCGCGGTGACGATTCAGGTTGAAGGCTTGCCGGAAGGTGCATATATACTGGATGCGTCTCACGCCGAGTTTAAGACGGCGGAACGTCAGGATATTGGCCTGCATGTAGCAGGGAATCTGGCGCCGGGTTTATATCCGTTTATCGTGCATGTGCAATCTGTGGATGGATGGCGTGGAAGTTTTCGTGTACAGCATTTTGTAGGAAAGGTGTGATGATGAGTGATGCAGAAAAACCCAAGGCGCCGCCACCACCTGTGGCAAAACCGGAGTGGGGTGAGGCAATCAATAATCATTTGGGTTATGCCAGTGAAGAGGAGCGCTTGAAAAAGCGCGGCTTGGAAGATTGGGAGCTGGTTGAGAAAATTCCTGAGTCAGAGCACGGCATTCCCTATTGGTTCATCGCCATTTTCATCGGCATGTTTCTGGTTGCGATTGGTTTGAACTTCCCGTTCTGGGGCGATCGTGCGGGATATGAGCGTGAATGGTTTAATTGGGGTTTGCCATTGGCGTTGGTCTATACTGGCACGGCGGTGGCGGTGATCTACTGGCTGGTGGACTACCGCCACATACACCGTGCAAAAAAAGAAGCGCGCGCCAAGGCGTTGGGAGAGCAATCTTCTGGAAACTCGCCATCCCAACCTCCGCAGGATCACTAACTATCATGACTCAAGCAAAGCAATGCGCGCTGCTGGTGGTTGCCCTGGCGGTGCTGGCAGGGTGTTCGCCTGAAACCAGCAGCACGGTTGCGACAGTGGGCGCAGGGTATCCTGAACCAGAGTCCGTGGGTGCTATGGCTTTTAAACAGCGCTGTTCCGACTGTCATGTGCCGCCGCCGCCAGCCAGCCGCAAAGCGCACGACTGGCCGCAGATTGTGGGGCGCATGCAAAACCACCGTATCATGAATAACTTTGCGCCCATTACGAATGACGAAATGCGGCAGATTCTGGATTATTTACAAAAGCACGCAGCGGGCTAATAATGAAATTATTCTGGTTAGCGGTGCTGAGTTTTATGCTGGTGTCATGTGGTGGCCCGGCAGAGAACGCCACGTCTGGCGTGCCAGGTACGCCGCCACAGATGTGGGGCGATGTAGAAGTGGTTGTTGAAACCCGGCCTGAAATTGCCAGTGTGGGTATGAACGAATTTCTGGTGATAGCCACGCGCAAACCGCGCAAACCCATGTTTGATATGCTGGTGTCGATTCGAATGAGCGAAAGCGATCCATGGCGCCAATCTATTCAGGACGGCCAGGTGGGCGTGTATCGACGCTCCTTGCTGGTGACTGATCCCGCCACCCAGGCGGTGTTAGTGCGACTTGAGGAGGGCGATGACAAAGTGGAGTTGCGTTTTCCGCTGCGGGCGAAGTAGATTCACATTTGTGAAGTGAAACCCAGTCCCATGCGGCGCAATAACGATTGATCCCTACGCGGGCTAAGCCATATACTTATATACAAAAGACACATTCAGGCTATGTACAATGTACCCTCATAATTAGTGCTACTGTGTTGCAAAGCGCTGAAGGGCGCATCGCGGCGTTAAAATCGGACTCATAATGCGGGGCAGGGAAGCGACAGACTTCGTGTAAACTCCGCTCTACGCCAAGCCTTTTACATGACAAGGGAACCTTGTACTGCATCCCTTGATCGCTTTGTAGCACTGTAGAATTAGGATCAGTGCGGAATAACAAATTCGATGACTGGCATCAGAGCAAGCAACAACTCAGCCATGTTAACTTGGCTCTATGTGATTCGTATTGGATTCTGATCTCGATTCTTTGAAATATGAAGATATCTATACAGTTATATCTGCTGAAACAAAAAAGCTTGCCGATTATGGGCCAGGTGCAATATGCAAAGCTCTAGAGGTGAAACACATCAATTTGGTTAAATATTTCGAAATAAGTAATATTTAACCCCCTTTTCAAAAGACCAACTTGCCGCATTGAAAGCATGGATGTTTCCCCCCATCCATTTTCTGTTTACCTTCTTGTTTTAACTTTTGCTTTATAACCCACGCGCCTGTTCCGCCGCATTACCAATATACGTTGCCGGTGTCATTGCCAGCAATCGGGTTTTTTCTGCTTCGGGGATGGCGAGGGTGGTGATAAAAGCGCGCAGACTGTGCTGGTCGATACCGCGACCACGTGTGAGTTCCTTGAGTTTCTCATAGGGTTGTTCAATACCATAACGGCGCATCACGGTTTGCACGGCTTCGCCCAGCACTTCCCAGGTGGCATCCAGATCGGCGTTGATGCGCGCGGGATGGCTTTCCAGTTTTGAGATGCCTTTAAGGCATGACTGATACGCAATCACCGCATGCGCCACGCCTACGCCCAGATTGCGCAGTACTGTGGAATCGGTGAGGTCGCGCTGCCAACGCGAGATCGGTAATTTGCTGCTGAGGTGATGAAAGATGGCGTTGGCTAATCCCAGATTACCTTCGGCGTTTTCAAAGTCGATGGGATTGACTTTGTGCGGCATGGTGGATGAACCAACTTCCCCTGCCACAGTTTTTTGCTTGAAATAGCCGAGTGAAATGTAGCCCCACACGTCACGGCTGAAATCCATCAACACGGTGTTGAAGCGTGCCAGCGCATCAAAATATTCGGCGATGTAATCATGCGGTTCAATCTGCGTGGTGTAGGGGTTCCACTCCAGCCCCAGGCTTATTACAAAGTCACGTGCGATACTTTGCCAATCAATGTTGGGATACGCGGCGAGATGGGCGTTGTAACTGCCGACAGCGCCGTTGATTTTCCCCAGCAGCGGCACGTTCACCAGTTGTTCGCGCTGGCGTTTCAAGCGGTAGGCGACATTGGCCATTTCCTTGCCCAGCGTGGTGGGGGAGGCAGGCTGGCCGTGGGTGCGCGACAGCATCGGTTGGTCGGCATGGCGATGCGCTAAATCGGTGATGGCGCGAATCGTGTTATCCAGTAGCGGCAAAATAATCTGCACGCGCGCTTCGCGTAACATCAGTGCGTAAGCGAGATTGTTGATGTCTTCTGAAGTACAGGCGAAATGTATGAATTCGCTGACGGCTTCGAGTTCGGCATTGCCGGTAATTTTTTCCTTGAGAAAATATTCTACCGCTTTCACGTCGTGATTAGTGGTGCGCTCAATATTTTTGACGCGCTGCGCATCTTCGACACTGAAATTGTCCACAATATTTTCCAGTAGCTTGACGGCATGCTGGCTCAGTGCGGGAACCTCGATAATGCCGGGGTGATCGGCCAGCATCCGTAGCCAGCGCACCTCGACTAATACACGGTGACGTATCAGCCCGTATTCGCTAAAAACCACGCGTAGATCGCGGGTCTTGTCGCTATAGCGACCGTCGATGGGGGAAATTGCGGTCAAGGATGAAAGTTCCATAGCGGTTCCGAATAGATGGGGGCGGATATAATTATCTATTATTATACAAGATCGGCATCTGCTAAAAAATCCGATTGTTGTACAATATAGGGCGATGATAATGAAATGTAAGAAGGATTTTAAGCGTGCAACCTCATCTTAGCCAGATCGGACATAAAATGTCTCAGCTCACTGGTGTCCGCGCCATCATGAAGGACATCATCGAAACCCTCCAGTCAGAACCCGGCAAATGGGTGAATCTGAGTGCTGGAAATCCGCTAATATTGCCTGAAATCGAAGCCATGTGGCGCGACTACACGCAGCAACTCCTGGCGGGGCCGCACTTTGGTGAGGTGGTGGGGCGTTACGGCGCAAGCCAGGGGTACGAGCCGCTTATCGAAGCGGTGGTGGACTGGTTCAACAGCCATTATGGCTGGGGCATTACGCGGCGTAATGTGTTGATTACGCCCGGCAGTCAGTCGCTGTATTTTTACGCCGCGAACTGCCTGGGCGGTGTTGATACCGACGGTGCGTTGCGCAAGATCGTGCTGCCACTTAGCCCCGACTACACGGGTTATGGCGGCGTGACGCTCAACGCCGAAACCTTGCAGGCATATAAGCCGACTATCGACATCATTGCCCCGCACCGTTTCAAATACCGTCCCGATTTTGCGCAAATGCAGATTGATGACACCACCGGCGCGGTGCTGTTTTCACGGCCATGCAATCCCACCGGCAATGTGATCAGCGATGCCGAGACACAGCAGATTGTCGATCTTGCCGCGCAGCACAACGTGCCGGTGTTTATTGATTCTGCGTATGCCTTGCCGTTCCCCAATCTGGTGTTTACCGAGATGACGCCAGTGTTTGGTGAAAACGTGGTGCATTGCCTCAGCTTGTCTAAAGTGGGTTTGCCGGGCGAGCGCGTCGGCATTGCCATTGGTGATGAACGTAACATTCACGCGCTGGAATGTTTTCAGGCCAATGCCAGCATTCATTCCTCGCGCTATGGTCAGGCGTTGGCGGCGCAGGCGATTTCATCCGGTGAGCTGGCGCGTCTCTCGCAGGCCGTCATCAAGCCGCATTACCAACATAAAGCCGCGCTACTCACCGCCGCGTTTGACCGCGAAATGCCGGATGATGTGCCGTGGTATTTGCACAAAGCTGAAGGCGCGATTTTTGCTTGGCTGTGGCTGAAAGACCTGCCCATGACAGATTGGGATGTGTATCGCAAGATCAAGCAGGAACATGTCATTGTCGTGCCCGGTTCACCGTTCTTTCCGGGGCTGAATGAAGACTGGGCGCACAAGCAGCAATGCCTGCGCATCAGCCTTACCGCCAGTGAAGAAGATCTGGAAGCGGGCGCAGCGGCCATTGCGCGGGTGGTGAAAAAGGTTTACGGGTAATCTTGCTGGCATCTGGGAGATAGAGGTGCGCTGAAGTGGAGCCGGACTTGGAGGCTATATTAACCCCATATTTCCCATTAGCAATCTACTGCGGCCACATAAAGCACGGCGCGCATCCTCGCTACGAGGCTAATGGAACATCTGGGGTTAATTAGCAATGCCGATGGAAAATATAGCGCACTGCGTGTGGAAAGTATAACGCTATGGCGCATGCCAATACCGTCGTCCCGACTGACGGTAAGTATCAGGCTTGGTGAGTCCTTTGGGGCCGAGCTTGAAAGTAATAGCCCCGTGCTGTGCTGAATCAAACATCTGTGCATTCAAGGCTTGATAGCGCGCCACCACCTCGGCTTTAGGGTGGCCGTAGCGATTGCGATAGCCCACCGGAAATAATATATATTCAGGATGCACCGCATCGACAAAATCCTGCGTGGATGAAGTCTTGCTGCCGTGATGTGGCGCCACCAGAATGCGGGCGGGCAATGTTTCTGGCTGCGTGTCGAGCAGGTTGCGTTCCGCGCCTTTTTCTATGTCGGCGGGCAGCAAAATACTGCCTGCTGCAGTCGTGATGCGCAGTACACAGGAGCTATTATTTTCATGAATATTCTCACCACCAATGGCCTCAGCCGGTGGACTCAGCATCAGAAATTCCACACCGTCCCATTGCCAGGTCTGGCCGCTGATACACTGCTCTGCGGGCAGTTTTGACATTGACAGAAGTGGGTGATGCGGCACGCCCGAGAGGGTGCGTTGCACCGCCATTTCCTGGAGTATTGATTGAGCGCCGCCGATGTGGTCATTGTCGCCATGACTTATAATCAGCGTGTCCAGGCGCGTGACGCCCACGCTGCGCAAAAACGGTGTCACCACGGCTTCGCCGGTATCAAAACTTTCGCTGAAGCGCGCGCCGCTATCGAATACCAGGGTGTGATTACGGGTGCGCGCCACGGCGGACAAACCTTGTCCCACATCCAGCAGTGTAAACCATACTTCGCCTACAGCAGGTTGCGGAATCGGCGTAAAAAACATCGGCAGCAGCCACACCAACCCCAGCCAGCGCACGGGCAAACCTTTGGGTGCCAGCAACAACGCAATGCCGATCAGCGCCGGGAATAATGCCCACCACGGTGGTGTGTGTTGCGTCCACTGTGCCATCTCAATGTTCGACATCCACTGCAACACAAACCACAACGCGGCGACGCTGTATTCGGCTAGTGACAGAAAAAAATTACCCAGTGCCGGCACGCTCAAAATGCTTAACGTGCCAAGCAAGGTGAGTGGCACCGATAACGCATTCATCCATGGCACGGCGATGAAATTAGCCAGCGGGGAAATCAGTGAGACCTGTTGAAACATCATGAGCATCACCGGCGCGAGGCCAATCGCAATCAACCAATGCAGACGCCCCCACTGCCACCATAGCCCACCGGCAGCGAGGCGATTGCTCATGGCAAACAGAATCATCGCCACCGTGCCGAATGACAACCAGAATCCCGCTTCCATCACCGCCAGCGGATCATAGAGCAGCACCAGCAGTAACGCCACGGCCAAGGTATGGCTTAACTGGCGATTGCGTTGCCACAAAATGCCAATCATCACCACCACCACCATGATGAGTGCGCGTTGCACCGGCACGGAAAACCCCGCCAGCGCGGCATAATAAATAGCCCCTGCCAACGCAATCACGGCGGCGGCTTTGGGCGCGGGGAAACGCAATGGTAGCGATCCGGCACGCGCCCAGCCCCAGCGCGCCAAAAAGAACAGCAGACCCGCAATGAGCGTGATATGTGAGCCGGAAATCGCGACCAGATGGGTGGTGCCGGTCAGTGCAAACACGTCCCATTGTGCATTGGAGATGGCACGTTGCTCGCCGATCGCCAGCGCCGTAATCACCCCGGCGTAGGGGCTGCCAGGCAACGCGGCATTAATGCCCTCTGCCAGTTTCTGCCGCAGCCGGTCAATCGCATAACCGCTGGTATCGGCCGCGATACGCTGATTAACTCCCTCAGCTCGCACATAACCAGTGGCGCGCAGGTGATGGCGAAACAGCCATCCTTCATAATCAAATCCACCGGGATTCATCAGGCCGCGCGTTTTCTTGAGACGAGCTTGCAACTGCCAGGTGTCACCCACACGCAGCTCCGGCGGTGCTTGATGCCAGCTCAGCAGAATACGTCCGGGCGTCAGATGGGAGGCATTGCCCAGCGTCAGTGACAACACCTCAAACTCAAAGCGCACCCCCCGTTCACGCACACTGGGAATCGAGGCTATTACGCCCTTTATGATCACATCTTCGCCTTCCAGCGCGGGCGCGATGCTGCCCAGATTAGCGAAGGGCCCAGTAACATTCAGTAACGCCCAGATAAATCCACACCCCACCAACGCGGGCAGGCGCAGCCATCTGGCGAACAGCGCCGC
>JANOOA010000041.1:0-4499 GCA_031421115.1 Gammaproteobacteria bacterium
CCAGCCATGCGAGGGTCAGACACACGCAGTGATGTCGATGCTGGCAGATAAAGACATCGACGGTGTGATCGGTGTCATGCGCGATGTGATTGATGTGTGGCACGTTGCCGGGCTGGATGTGCCGCGCGGCTTATCGGGCGCGCGGCTTGCCGAGCATTTGCAAGTGGCGGGGATGATAGCCGCCGTGCATGTTCACCCCAGCATCACCGCTGCGTATCAGCAAGCAGTGCAGCTAGTTGATCAGGCGACCGCTGGCCGCGTCGTGGTGTTTGGCTCGTTTTACACCGTCGCCGAGATTCTGGATATTCTCTGATGGCCGTTGATCTCGTCAATGACGCGCGGCTGAAAACCTTCAGGCAGATTGATGAGATGCATCACTGCGCCAAGGGCAGCGCGTTTCGTATCTTCAAGCAACTTTCTGCTCGATCGAACGAATCATTGATCGAAGGCGAACATTTTTATTGCGTAGACTCACGCACCCAGCCCAGGCTGTTTGCGCAAGTGCAGCGCAGCGGCAGATTATATGCAGCCACCGTTAATGCCGTATTAATTACTGAGAAGGGCTATCAGGCGATAGCGCAAATTCTTGCAAACACTTATGATAATTGATGTTACGTGCGTTTCCTTCTCTCGCTGGCGAGGGGGCGTAATCTTAGGCCCTGAAAATATCTTGTATGGTTAATGAAAAATGGAAAGAAACCAATTAAGGCAGCGTTTTATCGGCGCACTGGTGCTGGTGGCACTGCTCACAATTATTGTCCCGTTTTTTTTGGGCGATCAGCCAAGCACGTCGTCAGAGAATATTGCCAGCATTCCGCCCGCCCCGGAACAGATTCCAGGCGCTGATCTTCCGATAGAAGAAGGTGCCCCAGAAGTGCCCGTTGACGAAGTAACCGCCGATACCGTTATCGACGCCGCCACGCCGCCTGTCACCTCGTCTGTGCCAAATCCCGATGTCGTGCCGGCTGTTCCCTCCAGCACACCTGCCACTGCGCCTGCAAAGCCACCTGTGTCAAAGTCAACGCCAGTGCCCGCGCCGCCAGCACGCGCTCCAGTAGCACCCTCCAGCGCCACGCGCAGCCCAGTTAAAGCGCCTGCCAACGCATGGGTAGTGCAGTTGGGCAGTTTTTCCAGTGAGCAAAATGCCTGGGCGTTGCGCGATAAATTGCGTAATAAAGGCTATCACGCCTTTGTCGAGCGTGTTACTGAGGGCGGCAAAATGGTGATTCGCGTGCGTATCGGCCCGGAGTTGCAGCGTGCTAAAGCCGATGCAGTGCAGCAGAAACTGGAAAAGGAAATGAAGATCAAAGGTATCGTCATGGCTAAATAACCCAGACAAAAAAAAGGGCAGTATTAGCTGCCCCTTTTTTATTAACCAAACTTACTTTCTAGTAATTAGGCTTACTGTCCCGGGGTCCCGTCTTGCGCGCAGGGCGTGAGAACGAGATTTTTGGGCGGTTTTCGCCGGTCCGGGGAGCAGATGGCCGCTGATAGGTGCTATCGCCGCGTGGCGTTGAATTGTCATTGCCACGGCTGCTGTAGCTTTCCTTGCGCTGCGCTTGTGCATAGGGCGACGGTGCACGTGCTGGGCGATCACTCGGGGCTGAAGACGCGTCCCGACCACGGGGAGCATGGTCACGTTGGCCGGAGGGCGCGTGTGACGACTCGGAGCGCGGACGGTCAGGGCGGAACGAGTTGGTACGCGGTGCGTCCGAACGATTAAAGCGGTCTGCACCTTGGCTCTGACGCGGTGCGCCAGGACGTGAAGACCCACCACCCGGACGACGGCCTGCGCCGCTGCGGGGAGAGGAAGACCGTTCGCCCGGCTTGGGTGCAGGACGGCGTGGTTCCAGGCCAGGGATCACGGTGCGATCCAGACGATTGCCGGTGAGGCGCTCAATCTGTGCCAGTTTGCTCCAGTCATCCGGGCCAATCAACGACACAGCAATGCCGAACGCGCCGCCACGGCCGGTGCGGCCAATGCGATGCACATAATCTTCGGCGACCATCGGCAGATCAAAGTTGATAACGTGGGTAACGCCGGTAATGTCCAGGCCGCGTGCTGCCACGTCGGTGGCAACCAGCACCTTCACATCACCACGGCGCATGCGCTGCACAGTGCGGTTACGCGCGCTCTGCTTCATGTCACCATGCAATGCGGCGCACGGGTAGCCCTGTTCGCCCAGCTCTTCAGCCAGCTTATCCGCGCCGCGCTTGGTGGCGGTGAAAATAATCGCCTGGGTCAAGTCTTGTCCATTCAGCAAATGTTGCAACAATTGATTCTTGTGCTTGAAATCATCGGCCTGATGAATGCGCTGTTCGATATTGGTGTGCTTGTCTTTTACGCTCGACACCTGAATGCGCAGCGGGTCTTTAAGCAGGCGACGCGCCAGCTTTTCCACGTTGCCTTCCAGTGTTGCGGAAAACAGCAGGGTTTGACGGTTGGCGGGGGTGGCGGCGCTGATTTCTTCAACAGGCTCGATAAAGCCCATATCCAACATGCGATCGGCTTCGTCCAGCACCAGTAACTCCATGCGTGAAAAATCTACGCGGCCGCGTTCCATGTGATCCATCAGACGGCCAGGCGTGGCGACCAGCAGATCCAGCGGCATGCGCAACAGCTTTTCCTGGGCGGGGTAGGGTGCGCCGCCCACGATGGCGCCGGAGCGCAGCTTGGTAAAGCGTGAATAACGTGCAATGGCTTCCTGGATCTGGGTAGCCAATTCACGGGTAGGGGTTAGGATCAATACGCGGGGTCCACGGCCCTGCACGGCGGCAGGTTGCTGCAGGCGTTCCAGAGCAGGCAACACAAAGGCGGCGGTTTTGCCGGTGCCGGTTTGAGCCGAAGCCATCAGATCACGGCCTTCCAGGGCAACGGGAATGGCCTGGCGCTGAATTTCAGTGGGGGTGGTGTAACCGCTGGCTTCAATGGCGCGCAGCAGGGGTTCGCTTAACTTTAGTTCTGTAAAAGACAAAATAGTATCCTCTTCCGCTGGCCACCGCGGAATTTAAGTGAAGTAACCTGTTTATTTAAAACAGGAAGGGGTATACAGGGGCGGAAACCGCTGTGGCTGGGGGCGACCGCCTAATCAAACCGCCACCAACCAAGAGAATACTGCGAGTACAGCAGGAGAGGTTAGGGACGACAGTGTCTAACTACTTGAGCAATGCTTCAATGACACGCCGCACACTATACACAAGCATGTTAGTAAAAGCTAATGATATTTTTAAGTGATTTGTAGGGTATTTATGTAATATGTTGAAGTATATTGATATTTTATTTTATGATGGGCATAGTGTGGCACGCTCAGGTTTCCCCCGCCAAATACGATGGGGTTCTGCAGGAAAGTGTAAATTAATCGGAGGTGATTGTAATGCAGCTTTCTTGTCCAATCGGTGAATGTCCCCGGTTCACCACCTTTAGGCACACTGTATGAGTGCCCGAGGGTAACGGATCAAGGCTAAAGCTGCTTTTCAGCTTGCGCAAGATGCCTGCTTCTTTGTCATTAACGTAAATATGGGCATGATTACCCCCAGGGCCGGGGGTAATGTCATAAATGATATTTACCGGTTCGCTGGATTTAACCATGCCACCATCGGCAGGTGAAGTGATTTTGACATTGTCGTCAGCCAGCGCGTTGGCACCCCACAAGACAATACCGAGCGTGAGTAGGGTACATGAGCTGCGAATAAATTGAGCGTGCATGATGGACTGCCTCCATTATATTTAATTTATTAATGGCGAGGAGTAGCTTTAGGGAATAACCCATTAAAATACTAGCACATAGACAGGGCTCATGTGAAGGGGGGGTTAACGTGATACGCGCAACAAATTTTTGGTGGGCAAGGGCGATGGGATGTTTTATGCTTGTGAAGTTGATTGAATTAGTGGGACAAACGGGGTAAACGAGGCGCAATGCAGCGAATCAGACATAAATTAGGATTGCCGGGCTTGATTTGGGCGGCGACGTGGGTGATGGTGAGTGGTGCTGGAATGGCGCAAAGTCCATCGCGGGTGCCTGCCGTGCGTGCTCATTTGGCTCCAGCCCCGTTGCGGTTGGCAATGGGTGAATGTTCGCAATGTCATCAACCTGTGGCGCGTCCGATTTCTCAAAAAGTGATCACCCGCGAGTGCTTGGCCTGTCATAGCACCGGGTTGCCAGGCGGGTTACCAAAGGGGATGATGGGTGGGTTGCAAAAGGCGGCACAGCGCGCAACTGCAAAACAAGCAGCGGAAACGCCTGTTGAGGCCGAGGCCGCTCCGGCAGGGCAGGGGGCATCGTTCCCCAAGGCAGAAGGGCAGGGGCCGGGCATGAATGTGCCCATCTATTACGCGCAAACGCGCGTGGGCGCTGAACCCAATGAAATGATCCTGATCCCTGCGGGCGAGTTTATTCGCGGCACCAATCAGCGTTTGTCAGATGAAGGTCCGCAGCATAACGTGTGGCTGGGCGATTTTTATATTGACAAATATGAAGTGACTAATCTGCAATACAGGC